>CALFPN010000020.1 GCA_937919015.1 uncultured Clostridia bacterium | reverse complement strand
AAAGCGGTACGCGAGCTGGGTTCAGAACGTCGTGAGACAGTTCGGTCCCTATCCGTTGTGGGCGCAGGAAATTTGAGAGGAGCTGTCCTTAGTACGAGAGGACCGGGATGGACGTACCTCTGGTGTACCAGTTGCAGACCAACTGCACAGCTGGGTAGCTATGTATGGAACGGATAAACGCTGAAGGCATCTAAGCGTGAAGCCGCCCTCAAGATAAGATTTCCCATCCTTTATGGAGTAAGATCCCTTGAAGATAACGAGGTTGATAGGTTGGAGGTGTAAGCACAGTAATGTGTTCAGCTGACCAATACTAATAGATCGAGGGCTTGACCAAATAAAATAAAAAAAGTTCTTGACAGAACATCGAATTGATGATAAACTATAGAAGCTTTCACTGGTATTCAGTTTTGAAGGTGCAGTACTTAATAATCCTCAATAGCTCAATGGCAGAGCATCCGGCTGTTAACCGGAGGGTTGCAGGTTCGAGTCCCGCTTGAGGAGTTTCATATGGTCCGTTGGTCAAGGGGTTAAGACACCGCCCTTTCACGGCGGTAACGCGGGTTCGAATCCCGCACGGATCATAGAAAAGGCTCCTTTGTGCTAAATCAGCGCAGAGGGGTTTTTTATTTTGCCCGATTCTGTTACAATGAGAAAAACAAGAATTTCAGGGGGTGGTTCCATGCAGTCAAACTGCGAAACCTGCATGTATTTTGGGTATGACGAAGAATTTGAAGAATATTACTGCGAAGTGAATCTGGATGAAGATGAAATGGAAAAATTTCTGACGGACTCTTTCAATGGCGGATGCCCCTATTATCGTCTGGAAGACGAATACAAAACCGTAAGAAAACAGATGTAAACACAAGAGGGCGATGGTATGAAAAAGATGATAGTGTTGCTTTTGGCAGGCAGGATGATTTTCGCCTGCGCGGGCACAGCTTTTGCAAAGGAAATAAACGTGGCGGTGGATGGAAAAACAGTGACCGCAGAAAATAACAGGATGGAATAAAGTGAAAAGGTCTCAGGTCGAAAGGCTTGAGGCCTTCTTCATATTTTAAGAAGATATGGATATACTAATTTCAATTTACGGAACGGAGGGATACTTTTGATCTATACATTAACGTGCAATCCTTCGGTGGATTATGTGGTGCAGATGGCGGAATTTTGCCCGGGAATGGTGAATCGTTCCCAGGGAGAGCAGACTTTTTCCGGCGGGAAAGGGATCAACGTAACGGTGATTTTAAAGAATCTGGGCATCCCCAATAGGGCGTTAGGCTTTCTGGCAGGCTTTACGGGAGATTTTATTGAGCAGGATCTGCGGGAACAGGGATGCCAGACAGAGTTTGTCCGTCTGGCCAAAGGATTTTCCCGCATCAATGTGAAGATCAAAGGACAGGAGGAAAGCGAGATTAACGGGGGCGGCCCCGCGGTGGATCAGGCGGCCATGGAAGCTCTTTTTGAGAAGATCAATGGTTTGCAAAAGGGGGATATGCTCATCATTTCCGGCAGTATTCCGCCCTCTTTACCCAAAGACCTGTATGAAAAGATACTGGGGCTTTTGGATGAACGGGGTGTTTATGCGGTGGTGGATACAGCGGGAGAGGCTCTGATGAAGACCCTGCGGTATGAACCGTTTTTAATTAAGCCTAACCGTCAGGAGCTGGAGGAATTGGCCGGCAGCAGATTATTTACCAGAGAAGAGATCGTTGCCCAAGGCAGAAGGCTGCAGGAAATGGGAGCCCAGAACGTTCTGATTTCCATGGCGGCGGAAGGGGCGGTTTTGCTGACTTCTGACGGGAAGATGTTTTTTGGCGAAGCCCCCAGAGGGACAGTGCGTAATTCTGTAGGGGCAGGGGATTCCATGGTAGGCGGTTTTGTGGCAGGCTGGCTGAAGACGGGCAGCTATCCGACTGCTTTGCAGTGGGGGATCGCCGCAGGCAGTGCCAGTGCCTTCTGTGAGGGGCTGGCAACAGGAGAGGAAATCCGCAGGTTATTTGAAGAAAATATTCGCATCAGCACAGAAATCATTTAAAATCATAAAATTTTCGAGGAAACCCTTTATTTTCCATAAGAAACAGCCTTGCACCTTTTTGTCGAATCCCGTATACTATTACGGTAGCATACAAAATATGCCTGAAATTGAAAAAAGAGCAAGGGTGAAATAAGATTGAACAGACATTTGCAAGAGTGGGGGAATGCGATTCTGCGGGCAGCGGTTATCATTGTGGTACTGTTTTTCTTCTGCTGGCCCATGAGGTTGATGGGCAGTTCCATGGAGCCGACCATGGGGGATGGAGAAATCGTACTGATGAATCGCTTTGCAGCCATGCAGGGGCATTATGAAAAGGGCGATATTGTGATGTTCCATTACTTTGACGCGGAAGGCGACAAAACTGTCGTAAAACGAATCATTGCCACAGAGGGTGATACCATTCGTATTTTGGACGAAGGCGTGGAAGTCAATGGAGAAATCATGGAAGAACCCTATGCGGATGGAGAAACAACAGGGCTGGTGGATATGACAGTGCCGAGAGATACGGTATTTGTCATGGGGGATAACCGGGAGACCAGCTTTGACAGCCGCAACATGGGGGCGATTCCTTGTGATGACCTGAAAGGGAAGGTATTCTTCCGTATTTATCCTTTTGGGGAATTTGGAAAAATCAAATAAAAAGATGGACGCATCTCTGAAAAGAGATGCGTTTTTTCATAGGTTGGAGCAGATACGCTGCTTTAAAAGAATCAATGAAAACCATTGAAACCGCTCGCTTTTCTTTCTGCTTTTTCTGTGATACAGTAAAAACAGAAAAACATAGGGGGAAGTGAAAAAATGGGAAAGGATTTTTGGAAATATATCTGCGGCCTGTTGATTTTCGGCTCCAATGGCATCGTGGCCGGTCATATCGCCCTGAACAGCTACGAGATCGTTTCTCTGCGTTCCGGCATCGGGGGCGTGGCGTTGGTATTGTTTTTCCTGTTGATGCGGCAGAACTGCAAGGCTTTGCGGTATCGGAAAGAATTTATCTTTCTGGTGCTGGCGGGGGCTGCCATGGGCTTCAACTGGTTGTTTTTATACGAAGGGTATCAGGAGATTGGCGTGGGCACAGCCACATTGATGTGTTATTGCGGGCCGGTCATCGTGATGGCTCTGGGGCCTGTGTTATTTCAGGAAAAACTGACCCGAAAGAAATGCCTCGGGTTTCTGGCGGTGTTTTTGGGCATCCTCTGTATCAACGGGCAGGCTTTTCAGGAGGGGAAGACCCTTTGGGGTCTTTTCTGCGGCGCGATGGCCGGAGTGACCTATGCCATTCTGGTTATTTTCAATAAAAAAGCAGCCCATATTACAGGGCTGGAAAATGCCATGTGGCAGACCTTATGCAGCTTTTTGGTGGTGACGGTGTTCCTGCTGACCCGTCAGGGGCTTTTGATAGAAATTCCATCGGGGGATTGGGCCCCTGTATTGCTGCTGGGTTTGGTGAATACGGGCCTTGGCTGTTATCTGTATTTTTCTGCCATCTCCCGCCTGTCTGTGCAGACGGTGGCTGTCTGCGGTTATCTGGAGCCGCTGGCAGCGGTGATGCTCTCCGCCCTTCTGCTGGGGGAAAGCATGGGCATGTTGCAGATCACAGGGACGGTGCTGATTCTGGGCGGTGCCATGTTTGCGGAAATGAAAGGAAAGGCGTAACCTTTCCTTTTATTTTTTTGCATAAAATTCCTTCTGAAAAATATACATACATAGAGACAAAGAGTGGATTTCCTTGGACATTCTTATTTTATGACAGATGGAGGAGGGTTTTTATGCCGTTGACATTGGCGAAGGAAACGATGGAGATGAACTGGAAGGAACCGGTGGGAAGGCAGTCCGGCCAGATTTTATTGGAAGGAGATATGATTGTACCTGACAGTAAGCCTGACCTGCAGGAGATTTTGCGCTGTGAGGGAAAAGTAAAGATCAGGGAGAAACGCATCACAGATGACCGCCTTTCTTTTTCCGGGGAAGTGGAGGTCACGGTGCTGTATCGGGCGAAGAATGGAGAAAAGCCCCTGTATGCCATGAAATCTACCCTGCCCATGGAGGATTTTTTACATATGGATGGGTTGGGAAAGGATATGGATGTGGATTTGTCTGCAGAGCTGGAGCATCTGGATTGTCAGATCATCAATGACAGAAAGGTCAGCGTGAAGGCTGTGCTTTTGATGGAGGCGGAAGCGGAACAGAAGAAAGCGGCGGAAATTTTAACGGATGTGACGGGAGAAGGCATGGAGACCTTGACGGAAACGCTGCAGATGGAACAGGACACAGCGGCGGTGAAAGACCGTTTTACGGTGAAAGAGGAATTGACGATTCCTGCATCCCAGCCGGAGATCGGGGAAATGCTGATGGAACATATCCGTCTGACGGAGCAGGATATCCGTCCCATGGATGGAAAGGCCATGGTGCGGGGGACGCTGTTGATTCGGTTGCTTTATACCGATGGCGAAGGGAATCTGGGCAGCCTGACGGAAAAGCTTCCGTTTAGCGGATATCTGGAAAACGAGGGGATCGGGCCTAAGACCGATTTGCGCGGGGAATTGACCGTGGAAGACTGCAGACTGATGCCCGCCGTGGATGAGGACGGGGAGACCAGACAGATCCAGGCGGATGTGACCGTGGGGGCGGTGCTGAATGGTAAGGAAATGACAGAACAGGCCGTGCTGCAGGATGCCTATGCGCCAACGGGCGCAGTCTCTTTGCAGAAAGAAAAGATTACTTATCCCGTGACGGTGGCCAATGGGAAAAATCAGTTTACCATCAAGGAACGGATCATGCTGGAACCGGAGGAAGCACCCATGCTGCGGGCGGAAATGGTTTGGGGCGGGGTACGCCTTTCGGAAGCCAATGCTATGGAGGATGCGGTGGAGGCAGAAGGGGTCTTCACGGCGGATATCCTGTACCATTGCGCCGATGATGCAGAGCCTGTAGCCATGCTGGAGAGGGGAATCCCCTTTCGTCAGACCATGGAGATGAAGGGCGTTCAGGCAGGGGACGATGCGGCGGTATCCCTCAGACTGGAGGATGTGGATTTTCAGATGCTTTCCGAAAGGGAAGGAGAACTGCGGGCAACGGTGACCATGGAAGCCAATGTGGAACGGCAGAAAACGGCGGATGTGGTGACGAATATTACGGAAGAGGAAATGGCGGAGACCATGCCCATGGCCGGCGCAGTCATTTATATGGTGCAGAAGGGCGACAGCCTGTGGAAAATTGCAAAACGGTATCGTACAACAGTGGCGGATATCGTGGCGGTGAATGAGATCGAAAATCCCGATCTGATCTATCCGGGGCAGAAGCTGTTGATTATCCGAATGAAAAAATAAGATACTGCGCAAAGGAATTGCACAAAGGTCGCCCCTTCCCTCGGTGGTTCTCGTTGGGAAAAGAAACATTCGTCTCCAAAATTCCCACCGAGAAGCCCCCTGCGCGGGGCGGAGAAAGGGATTCGCGACCAAAGTCTTG
>CALFPN010000019.1 GCA_937919015.1 uncultured Clostridia bacterium | reverse complement strand
TTGAGATTAGTAAAGCAGGTGAACGCATGATTAGAGATATTACCATCGGTCAGTATTACCCTGCGCAATCTCCCATTCATAGCATGGACGCTAGGCTGAAACTGGCTATTACATTTATTTTTATTATTTCCTTGTTTATTGTGAATTCCTTTGTAGGTTATGCTTTTGTTATTGCCTGCATGGGTCTGGTCATCAAAACCTCTAAAGTACCGCTGAAGTTTATGCTCAAAGGTCTGAAGAGCATTATGATCATTATCCTGTTCACAGTATTCATCAACCTCTTTCTGACGAAAGGGGAAACCGTGCTGCTGCACGTTGGCTTTATCACTGTCACACTGGAAGGTGTTCTCTTGGCGGCGAAGATGTGTATCCGTCTGGTGCTCTTGATCGTAGGCTCCTCCATTCTGACACTGACAACGACACCCATCCAGCTGACGGATGCCATTGAATACATCCTGAAGCCTTTTAAAAAAATCGGTGTGCCCGCCCATGAGATCGCTATGATGATGACCATCGCGCTGCGTTTTATCCCTACACTGCTGGATGAAACAGATAAGATCATGAAGGCACAGCAGGCAAGAGGTGCCGATTTTGATACCGGCAACCTGATGCAGAAGGCGAAAGCCCTGATCCCCATTCTGGTACCGTTGTTTATCTCTGCGTTCCGCAGAGCGGAAGAACTGGCTATGGCCATGGAAGCAAGATGCTACCATGGGGATGAAAACAGAACCAGAATGAATGTCATGAGAATGAAAAGCAGCGATTTCCGCGCAGCAGGTGTGACTGCTGTTTATGTGGTGGCAATCATTGGTCTGCGTTTTGCAGGGAAGGTACTGCCATTGATTTAAGAGAAAAGGAAAGCTCTCTTCTGTATAGAAGAGAGCTTTTTGACGTCTGTCTGAAAAAACAGGGAAAGAGGGGGACAGTTTCTTTGGGGATGCTTTCAGAGGGGAATGACTCTTCCGGTACGTCTTATTCTTCGCAGGGCCAAAGGGCGGCGATATATGCCTGAGCCGCTTCCGGATCAGCCTTGGACGCATCCAGAGGCAGGTCGAAGAGAACATTCAGTCCTTCGTAAGCAGGGCTTTCAGAAAGACGGCCTTCCTCATCGGCGATAAAAGCATTATTTTCATAGAAAGGTGTGTCCGTAACGCAGAGATACAGGTTTCTATCGGCAAATAGCTGGATATCATCACATTCGATCAGGCGATAGAGAATGCCATTTTCGATAAATTCTTTGTAACTTCCGCCCATGGAAGCAATGTTATATTTCCATGCTTCCAATCCCTGAATCAGGGGAGAAACAAAGTAGGGCTGGTTGACGGGATCTACGGGAGTTCCATCTTCTTTAGCGATAGCAACGACAGCATAAGTGCTGGTATCGTTTAAATCAGGATCGGATTTGGTAAGAGCTTTGCCGCTGGTGATGCCCAAAAGAGAAATGACATAGCCATCCTCTGCACGAACGGTATTTAGTTTTTTGGCATCTTTTGAGGCAAAGGCCTCGGAAAGGGCAGGGGCTGTTCGCGCTGCGACGGAAGTGGCATTGAGAAAATGCCAGGATGCCATGGCTGTGACGGACAATGTCAGGCAGAGGACAGCGGCGATGATGGGGGTTCTTTTGATAGATGTATGTTTCATAGAGATTTGCTCCTTTTCTTTAAAATGGGAAAGTAGGGATTGTTGTATTTCATCCGGAGGAGTGCTGTTTGCTGCAAGAGAATCATGCAGAAATTCCTCGAAATGATCTATTCTATTCTGTTTCATATCCATGTACCTCCAGTTCCTTTTTTAATATGTGTTTTGCACGCCAGAGCCTGCTTTTGACTGTACCAACGGGGATATGCAGAACTTGGGAAATCTCTTTCAGAGAAAGTTCTGCGGTATAATACATATATAAAGGCAGGCGAAGTTTTGCAGGCAGTTTTTCGGCACAGCGAAGCAACAACTGCTTTTCTTCCTGCTGAATGAGAAGGACTTCCGGTGGTTTCTCCGATGAAATCACATCTGCCTCTGATTCCAGTGGTGCGAGAGGAAAGATTCTTTGACGTCCTTTTTCTTTCCTCAGCTGATTTTTCCAAAGGGATGCGGCAATACGGATGAGAAAAACTTTTGGGTTTTGGGTGCGGTCTATTTTGTGACAAAGTTCTGTGGCTTTCAGAAAAGTTTCTTGATAAAGATCGTCAGCCAGATCAGCATTGGCTGTGAGGTAACGACAGAAACTGTAGATTGATTTTCCGTGCTGCAAAACGATGTCATGTAACTCTTCGTAGGTCAAGGATGACACCTCCTTTTATAGATTAGAAGCTTCTATTTATCTATTGTAATAAAAAGCAAAAAGGTTTCAAAAAAATTTTCATTGCGGCTGGATAGAGAATATGATAGGATGGAAAAATGGATAAAGGAGGGAATGGAATGAAACGCATCTTACTGACAATCGCATACGACGGAACGAATTATTCCGGTTGGCAGAAGCAGAAGAACCCCGATGTGATTACCGTGGAAGGGGAATTGACAAAGGCTCTGCAGCAGTTGTTCAGAAATCCGGAACTGGAATGTATTGGTGCCAGCAGAACGGATGCCGGCGTCCATGCTTTGGGGCAGAGGGCCATCATCGATGTGGATACCACCATTCCTGCGGAAAAAATTCCTTTGGCAATCCGTTCTTTTCTTCCTGCGGATATTATTGTAACAAAAGCGGAAGAAGTGGATGGGGAATTTCACCCTCGCTTTGACTGTGTGAAAAAGACCTATGAATACCGTTTCTGGAATGCCCCTGTGAAGAATCCAAAGGAGAGACTGTATTCTACTTATGTGCAGAAACCGCTGGATATCGATCGTATGAATGAGGGGGCAAAGGCCTTTATCGGCACCCATGATTTTGCGGCCTTCTGTGCTGCAGGAGCACAGGTTTCCACCACAGTCAGAACCATTTTCGACTGCCATGTGGAACGGGCAGAAGAAAGCGTCAGGATGTATGTGACAGGGGATGGTTTCCTTTATAATATGGTGCGTATCATTGCAGGTACCCTGATGGCAGTGGGCATGGGCAAGATGGAGCCTTCCGCAGTGGCAGGGATCATCGAAAGCAAAGACCGCAGCAAGGCGGGGCAGACAGCGGAACCGCAGGGATTGACACTTTTGGAAATCTTTTATAAATAAGAAAAAATCTCTTGACAGATATTGTATACAAGAATATAATATAAGGGCTGTTAATATGAATTTAGAGCCAAAGGCTTTAAATATATGTTTCTCAAGGTGGGACCCAATAAGTTATGACGTAAGCGCATAATGGAGATCGACCGAAATCGTTCCTGCGGTATCGGCGAAGTCAACGGGTCAAACAAAATATAATGACAGGAGGTAAAAACCATGAGAACTACTTACATCGCTAAAGAAGCGGACATCGTGAAAAAGTGGTACGTGATCGACGCTGAAGGCGTAACACTGGGCCGTCTGGCTTCCGAAGTTGCATCTATTCTGAGAGGTAAAAACAAACCTCAGTACGCACCCAACGTTGACATGGGCGACTATGTGATCATCGTGAATGCGGAAAAAGTTGCTGTTACAGGTAAAAAACTGGAACAGAAAATGTACCGTCACCACTCCGGTTGGACAGGCGGTCTGAAAGAAACAAGACTGGACAAAATGCTGGCAACACACCCCGAAAGAGTTATCGAACATGCTGTAAAAGGTATGCTTCCTAAAAACGCTCTGGGCAGAAAGATGTTCGGCAAACTGCATGTATATGCAGGTGCAGAGCACCCTCACGCAGCACAGAAACCCGAAACACTGGAATTTAAATTCTAATCGAAGGAGGAAAGCATAATGGCAGCAGCTAGATATTACGGCACAGGCAGAAGAAAATCTTCCGTAGCTAGAGTATACCTGGTACCCGGCAACGGCAAAATCACAATCAACAAAAGAGACATCGACGAATATTTCGGTCTGGAAACACTGAAACTGATCGTTCGTCAGCCTCTGGAACTGACAGAAACAGGTGCAAAATTTGACGTTCTGGTAAACGTACACGGCGGCGGCTTCACAGGCCAGGCTGGTGCAATCAGACACGGCATCTCCAGAGCACTGCTGCAGGCTGATGGCGACTACAGACCAAGCCTGAAAAAAGCAGGTTACCTGACAAGAGACCCTCGTATGAAAGAAAGAAAGAAACCCGGTCTGAAAGCAGCGAGAAGAGCTCCTCAGTTCTCCAAGAGATAATCAAGAGAGATTACAAAATGGATACAAAACCCCAGAAATCTTATATTTCTGGGGTTTTTCTTATGTCCTGGAAATCTGGGGTTTTTCATTTCACATCGTCTGTAAAAGTCTTGAATTTATAATCCTTCCACTGTGGAAGGGGTTGATTGCATGCAAGACTTTTTTTGATATCTCCATAATAATGCAGTTTTCTTAATAAATGGTCATAGCTTTCCTGCAATCTTTCGATTTGCTCTGCTACAGATATTTTATGGTTGTTCAGAAGGGTCAGAATATCATCGATATGGTCAAATTCCTCTGATTCATAGGCGAAAAACTCCTTTAACTGTGAAATGCTCATGCCTGCATTTTTAAAGCAGCAGATGGTACGAAGGCGATTTATATGGCATTCTTCGTAAATACGCTGCCCGGACGAAGTCCTTTCAATATTTGTTAAAATTCCAATCTCTTCATAATAACGCAGTGTGGATGAGGGCAATAGAAACATGTTGGATATTTCACGGATCGTATATTGGGCCATTTTATTTTCCTCCTTAAATATGCTTGACTTCAAGTATACTTGAACTGATAGACTATGTAAAGAAGGGAAGGGATAATGATATTTATTTTGATAGAACGTAAGGAGGTTAGTCATGTATCAGGCATCAGAAAAAAGATATGACTCCATGAATTATTTTTCTTGTGGAAACAGTGGATTGAAATTGCCGGCATTTTCATTAGGACTCTGGCATAATTTTGGGGATAATGCGGATTATGAAAATATGAAGGATTTATGTTTTACTGCATTTGACAATGGAATCACGCATTTTGATCTGGCAAATAATTATGGCCCCCCCTATGGCAGTGCTGAAAAAAATTTTGGAAAGATTATGAAAAATGAGTTGGGTGGTTACCGTGACGAGCTTTTGATCAGTACAAAGGCAGGGTATGACATGTGGCCGGGCCCTTATGGAGATTGGGGAAGCAGAAAATATCTGCTTGCCAGTCTGGATCAGAGTTTAAAACGCATGGGCTTGGAGTATGTAGATATTTTTTATCATCATCGTATGGACCCAAACACTCCATTGGAAGAAACAATGGGAGCACTTGCCCAGACTGTGCAAAGCGGCAAAGCGTTGTATGTCGGCTTATCAAATTACGATGGCAAAACATTGGAACAGGCAACAGAAATCTTAAATGATTATAAATGTCCTTTTGTGCTCAATCAGAACCGTTATTCCATTTTTGATCGAACCATTGAAAAGAATGGTCTGAAAGAGACTGCGAAACAATTGAAAAAAGGTATTATTGCCTTTAGTCCTTTGGCGCAGGGATTATTGACCGATAAGTATTTATATGGGATTCCGGAAGACAGCCGTATGAAGAAAGATGGAAGATATATTCAGGAAGATGCATTGACGCCGGAAAGATTGGTTCAGATTAAAAAACTGAATGATTTGGCACGGGGACGCGGACAGTCTTTGGCGCAGATGGCACTGGCATGGCTGCTGCGGGATGGCGTGGTAACCAGTGTATTGATTGGAGCTTCGAAAGCACAGCAAATTTTGGATAATATAAAAGCAATGGATCAGATTTATTTTAGTGGTGAAGAATTAGAGATCATTGAGAGAATATACCTTAGCAATCCGCTGTAAACTTCGGTTTTGTGTATGGTCATGGGCTGTGCCAAGCCTTTATTCTGGTTTGTCGGGAGAGGGCATCGGATTATGCAAATCCTCAAAATCCTTGGGTTTTGGGGATTTTTTTAATTTTCTGTAAGTCTGAGAGCTTTCTGGCAAGCAATTACGATGGAAAAGAGGCTATGATTTTTATGGTAGAATCAATTTTTGAGGCTATTTGTATAATTTAGAAGTATTGGGGAAAATAAGAAAATTATGAGTATACAGAATAAACAAATTTTGTGCTGGAAATGGTATAAAATGCTGAAAAATAAACAACTGTTGACACTGTAAATTACAAAGGATTATAATTTAGAAAAACGGGTTGAAACCGCTTTCATATGGAGGAGAACAAATGGTAAGCATTAGAGAAGTGGCAAAAAAAGCAGGTGTTTCACCGGCTACAGTATCCAGAGTGATCAATGGAACCGCGAAAGTGGATCCTGCCAAAAAAGAGAGAGTGCTTGCTGTTATTAAAGAAACGGGTTTCAAACCTAATGCGCTTGCCCGTGCTTTATTCAAGAAATCCTCCAAAATCATTGGTGTGATTGTACCAAATATTGAAAATGCATTCTTTGGAGAGCTGGCAAGAGCGATTGAAGAAGAAGCCTATCAGAACAACTACCGGATCCTATTATGCAATTCACAAAATGATATGGAAAAGGAATTGCTGAATATTCAGGCATTGAGCCAGCTTCAGGCGGATGGAATCATTATTATGACCAACAGTGAAGACCTTGCATCGAAAATAGAAAGCTGCAGTATCCCTTTTGTCATTCTGGATCGTAAGATCGAAGGGCTGGATGAAATCGCTTTTATTGAAGCGGATCATTATAAGGGCGGAAGGATGGCTATGGAGCATCTTTTGCATTGCGGTTGTAAAAATATTGTATGTATGCGAGGACCACAGAAATTCTCCAGTGGCCAGCAGCGTTTTCGGGGCTATCAGGATGTCTGCAGGGAAAATGGGTTGAAGGAACAGTGGCTGGACTGTGATTATGATTATGAAGAGGGACTGCAGGTGGCAGAAAAGCTGCTGGAGGAATATCCGGATGTGGATGGAATTCTGGCCTGCAATGATATGGTTGCCATTGCAGTCTATAAAATCCTGCTGAACAGAGGCCTTCGTGTGCCAGAGGATATTCAGCTTATGGGGTTTGATAACATTCGTTTCAGCAGATTGTTTGCACCGGAATTTTCTACAATCATCCAACCAATCCGAGAAATGGGGGCTTTGGCGGCGCAGGTCATTATGCGGTATGCCAATGGTGAATCGATCCGAAAAGAAAATGTGTTTGACGTTTCTCTGGTGGAACGACAGACTACGAAACATACATAAGATAAGCATGCGATGAGGATATCACATAACAGGAAGGAGTTTTTGTTTTGAAAAAACAGGGGATTTTGAACAGCGACATTTCCAGAGTATTATCTTATATGGGTCATACAGATACAATCTGTATCGGTGACTGTGGTCTGCCGATTCCTGATGCAGTGGAACGCATCGATCTGGCACTGTGCTTCGGGGAGCCTACATTTATGAGAACACTGGAAATCGTTGCAGGCGATATGAAAGTAGAGAAAATCATTCTGGCAGAAGAAATCAAGGAACAGAATCCTACAGTGCTGGAACAGATTCAGACGTTCTTTGCAGAACAGGATGTTGAAGTGGAGTTTGTTTCTCATACACAGTTAAAAGCAAAAACAAATGAATGCAAAGCAGTAATCAGAACAGGTGAAACAACACCTTATGCGAATATTATCCTTCAGTCCGGCTGTATTTTTGCATAAAAGCAAGGTGATATAGGTATATAAAATTTGAAAAGGAAAGGGGTCTGAGCGAAATGAATATCGAGATGAAGGGCATAGACAAGGCCTTCGGATCGAATCAGGTATTGAAAAATGCCGGATTCTTTCTGAAAGATGGCGAGGTACATGCTCTGATGGGCGAGAATGGTGCGGGAAAGTCTACGTTGATGAAAATCCTGACCGGTGTATACACAAGGGATGCAGGTACTGTGCTGGTTGATGGGAAAGAAGTTGTTTACAAAAACCCTCAGGAAGCAGAAAAAGCAGGGATCGTTTTCATCTATCAGGAACTAAACGTACTGTTTGATCTAACTGTGGAAGAAAACCTCTTCATGGGCAAGGAAATCACAAAAGGCTTTGGTATCTGTGACAGAAAAGCAATGAGAGCCAAAGCGCAGGAAGTTATGGACAAAATGGGGGTAAATATCCCTGTAAATGCAGTTATGTCTGATTTGTCCGTTGGGCAGCAGCAAATGGTTGAAATTTGTAAAGCGCTGATGGCGGATGCGAAGGTTATCATTATGGATGAACCTACCGCAGCCCTGACAGCCAGTGAAACAAGGGGTTTGTTTGAAGTAATCAATTCCCTGCGTAAAAAAGGAGTATCCATCGTATATATCTCCCACCGTATGGAAGAAATTTTCGAACTGTGCGACAGAATCACAGTCCTGCGTGATGGTGAATATGTAGGTACGGAAAATATTGCTGATATCGATCTGGACCATGTGGTGCAGATGATGATTGGCCGTACCATCGGTGAACGTTTCCCGAAACGTGAATCTCACATTGGCGGGGAAGTGCTGCGTGTAGAAGGTCTGACCAGCGGGAAACTCTTCAAGGATGTTCATTTTGATGTAAAAGCAGGTGAAGTTCTGGGTGTTTCCGGGCTGATGGGCGCAGGCAGAACAGAGATCATGCAGGCACTCTTTGGCAATCTCCCTGTGGATGCAGGTAAAATTTATATTGATGGCAAGGAAGTAACAATTAAAAATCCCCGACAGGCAATCGCAGCCGGCATCGGTTTTATTACAGAAGACCGTAAGGTAGAGGGTCTGCTTCTGGAAAAGAGCATCGCAGAAAATATCCATATCGCAAATCTGGGGAAGGTTTCCAATGGCCTTATTTTGAATAAAGAAAAACAGATGGCGATTGTAAAAAAGGGGATCGAAGAATTCAAAGTCAGATGCTTTGGCCCTGACCATGAATGTGGAAACCTGTCTGGTGGGAATCAGCAGAAGATTGTACTGGCAAAATGGGTTTACACAGATCCTAAGATCTTGATTCTGGACGAACCTACCAGAGGGGTAGATATTGGTGCGAAGAAGGAAATTTACAATATCATCAATCAGATGGCTGCTGATGGTGTAGCAGTTATCATGGTATCTTCCGAATTACCCGAAGTTTTGGGTATGAGTGACAGAATCGCAGTTGTACATGAAGGCAAGATTACAGGCATTCTGGATGCTGCGCAAGCGGATCAGGCAAAAGTAATGACATTAGCTACAGGGGGAAGTTTATAATGGAAAATAATAAGAAATCCTTAGGGGCTTTTTTTGGCGAATATGCTGCATATATCGCTTTGATTGTACTGGCAGTTGTTCTTTGCGCAGTCAGCCCTGAATTTAGAACAGCAAGTAACTTTTTGAATCTGATGCGTCAGGCAACCTTCAATGGCCTGATCGCCTTTGGTATGACATGCGTTATTCTGTCTGACGGTATTGACCTGTCTGTTGGTTCCACTTTTGCGCTGAGTGCAATTATCTGCGCAGAAATGTTGGTAAATGGTATTTCCGCACCTCTGGCGATCTTGGCAGCACTGGTGGTTGGTACTCTCTTGGGTGTTGTTTCCGGTGTTCTGGTAACAAAAGGCCGTCTGCAGCCTTTTATTGCAACACTGATCACCATGACAGCCTATCGTGGCTTTGCCATGATCATCACAGACGGGAAACCTATCTCCAAACTGAAGGGTTCCATTGAAAGTGAATTTGGTGCAAACCTGTTTGCAATGCTGGGGAAAGGCTCTATTCCTCTGGGGCCTATCAATTTCCCTGTACCAGTCATTATCATGCTGGTATCTCTGGCAATTTTCTGGTTTGTTCTGCATAAAACAACGTTTGGCAGAAAACTGTATGCAACAGGCTCCAACATCAAATGTGCAAATCTGGTTGGTGTTAACACAACAAAAACAAAAATCATCGTATATGCGATTTCCGGTTTTATGGCAGCTCTGGCTGGTCTGATTATGATCTCCCGTGTAGACTCTGCACAGTCCATTCTGGGGGAAGGCTATGAACTGGATGCCATTGCAGCGGTTGCGCTGGGGGGTACATCCATGAGCGGCGGCCGTGGGAAAATCATGGGTACATTTGCTGGTGTTCTGATCATTGCTGTTCTGAACAATGGTATGAATATCATGGGTATCAATACATATTATCAGTCTGTGGTAAAAGCACTGGTTATTCTGATTGCTGTACTGGCAGACAGAAAGAGATAATTCGTATTTATCAATCAAGTTATATAGGCAGACTGCGGAGGGGAACATCGTAGCTCTGCTTGTATATAGGCAAAAGGGAAAGTGGAAAAAATAAAAACGGAGGCAAGAAACATGAAAAAAGTATTAGCAATGATTCTTTGTGTAAGCATGATGGCAACAGCTCTGGCTGGATGTGGCGGTTCTTCCGAACCTGCAGCTGATGACACAGCAGTAGAAGGCGGTATCGGTCTGTCTGTATCCACACAGAACAACCCCTTCTTCGTAACACTGGTAGAAGGTGCTGAGGCAGCAGCAGAAGCTGCCGACGTTAGCCTGACGGTTGTAGATGCTGGCGATGACGTAACAAAACAGGTATCTGACGTAGAAGACCTGCTGTCCAAAAATATCGCAGTTCTGATCATCAACCCCGTTGACTCTGATGCGGTTTCCGGCGTTGTTGCAGATGCCATGGAAGCTGGCGTAAAAGTAATCGCAGTTGACCGTGTTGTAAATGGTGTAGATGTTGACTGTACAATCGCATCTGATAACGTAATGGGTGCTGAACTGGCTACACAGTACATCGTTGACACTCTGGGCGAAGGCATCAAAGTAGCTGAACTGCAGGGGATTCCCGGTGCTTCCGCAGCAATCGACCGTGGGGAAGGTTTCCACAACATCGCTGATGCAAAACTGGAAGTAGTAGCAAGCCAGACTGCAAACTTTGACCGTACAGAAGGTATGTCTGTAATGGAAAATATGCTGCAGGCAAATCCTGACATCCAGGCTGTATTCGCAGCAAACGATGAAATGGCTCTGGGTGCTGTAGAAGCAATCGCTGGCGCAAACAAAGAAATTCTGGTAGTTGGTTTCGACGCAACAGATGACGCAATTGCAGCAATCAATGAAGGCAGAATGGCAGCAACTATCGCACAGCAGCCCGATATGATCGGTAAAGCGGCTGTAGAAAACGCTGTAAAACTGATTGCTGGTGAAACAATTGAAGCAAATATTCCTGTAGAAGTAGCTCTGGTTACAGCTGAATAATCAATTTCTGAAAGTAACGAGGTAATCTGATGAAAGTATTAAACATCGGCTCTATGAACCTGGATCATGTATATCAAGTAGACCATATCGTGCAGCCCGGCGAAACAGAAGCATCTTTTGATATGAATGTTTTTCTTGGCGGCAAAGGCATCAATCAGTCCATGGCACTGGCAAAAGCCGGTGTCCCCGTATACCATGGAGGCATGATTGGTGAAGACGGCCAGCCTTTTCTGGATGCCTGTAAAGAATATGGTGTAAATGCAGACCATATCAAAATGATCGAAGGCAAAACAGGCCATGCAATCATTCAAGTAGACAAAAATGCACAGAACTGCATCCTGCTGTATGGCGGTGCGAATCAGAAACTGACAGAAGGCTATGTGGATGAAGTGCTGCGCAATTTTGAAAGCGGCGATATTCTGCTGCTGCAGAATGAAGTGAATCAGTTGCCTTATATCGTAGATCAGGCCTATGCAAAAGGCATGCAGGTAGCACTGAATCCTTCTCCCTTCAATGAAAAACTGCATGAAGTGGATCTGAAGAAGGTAAGTATCTTTTTGCTGAATGAAGTGGAAGGCGGTCAGATCACAGGTATGACTGATCCGGAAGATGTATTGGCTAAGATGAGAGAAATGTTCCCCCAAGCCAAGATTGTTCTGACACTGGGCAAAGATGGTGCAAAATATGCAGAAGGTGACGTGACATATTATCAGCCTATTTTTAAAGTACAGGCAGTGGATACGACTGCAGCAGGCGATACCTTTACCGGGTATTTTCTGGCTGGTCTGATCGATGGCATGGAGATTCCTGCTATTTTGAAAATGAGTGCAAAAGCATCTGCCATTGCGGTGACAAGAAATGGTGCCGTCCAGTCTATTCCCACAAGGGATGAGGTTATGGAAGCTCTGAAGGCGCTGTAACAGGTTCGTAAGATAGTTGAAACAGATATTGAATATTCGATGTCCCTTGGGATTTTCCTAAGGGACATTTTTCTGTTTCCGAGTGATTTGTGACAAAGGAGATGATTTTGTATCATAATTTTTGTTGTTTACTCAACAAAATGGAGGTATAATCTTTTCTGTTGGAGGCGAAAACAGTGGAAGAAAGCAGATTTGAATTATTTGATGGTCTGATTGCCTCTGCAGGAAAAACCTTGCAGCGTATCAAGACCAGCAAAATGGGAAAATACGGACTGGGCAGCACCCATACCACTTGTCTGTGTAAGCTTGGAAAGGCGAAAGAGGTTGGGGTGACCCAGAGGGAACTGACGGAACAGGAAGGCATCGACCGTGCACAGGTATCCCGTGTACTGCGGGATCTGGAACAGAACGGGCTGGTGCAGGCCATAGGCAGTTCCGTTTACAAAAGAAGATATTGCCTGACGGAAAGGGGAGAGAAGATTACAGAGGAGATCAACGAGATCATTCTGGAAATCAACCGATATGTCAGCAAAGAGATCCCTGTGGAGGAGATTGCGGTTTTTTATCGTGTATTGCAGGAGATCGATAGCAATTTAAAAAAAGCAGAAGATAAATTTTGCCGTTAAGGCAGGAAAAGAGGAAAACAAATGAAATTAACAGAGAAAGTTTTCTGCAGAGCATTTCAGGGTGCCTTTCGTGCGGCACTGCCTGTATTGCCTTACAGAGAACCGAAAATCATGCATAAAGTGAAACAGATCCCGGAACTGCTGCAGAAAAAGAACATCAGGCGTGTGCTGCTGGTAACTGATGCAGGAGTGCGTGGTCTGGGTCTGACAAACCGGCTGGAGCAGGGGTTGCAGGAGGTTGGGATCCAATGTGCTGTTTATGATAAAGTGGTTGCCAACCCAACCATTATCAATGTGGAGGAAGCCAGAAAACTGTATCTGGAAAGCGGTGCGCAGGCCATCATTGCCTTTGGCGGCGGTTCTGCCATGGATTGTGCCAAGGTAACAGGAGCCAGAGTGGTAAAGCCTCGAAAGCCTGTTTATAAGATGAAAGGCTTACTGCGCATCTGCAAAAAGCTGCCATTACTCATTGCGGTGCCGACCACAGCGGGCACAGGCAGCGAAACGACTTTGGCGGCTGTGATTACGGACAGCGGTACCAAACATAAATATCCCATCAATGATTTTTCGCTGATCCCCCATTATGCGGTGCTGGACTATCATGTGACGCTGGGGCTGCCCAAACACATCACAGCCACAACAGGGATGGATGCCCTGACCCATGCGGTAGAAGCTTATATTGGCAGAAGTACCAACCGATTTACCAGAAAAATGGCAGAGGACGCCACAAAGCTGATTTATGAAAATCTGAAAACAGCTTATGATGATGGGAAGAATAAAGAAGCCAGAAGTAATATGCTGCAGGCGGCTTACTGCGCCGGGGTGGCTTTTTCCCGTTCCTATGTGGGCTATGTCCATGCAGTAGCCCATTCTCTGGGTGGACAGTACGGTGTGCCCCATGGGCTGGCAAATGCCGTTCTGCTGCCCTATTTCTTGGAGGAATACGGTACGGCCTGCCAGAGAAAGCTGGCGAAGCTGGCGCGTTTTGCGGGCATGGTGCCCAAGCATACCAGTGACTACAGAGCGGCAACGACGTTTATCCAATGGGTGAAGGACATGAATGGGTATATGGATATTCCTGATACGGTCAAGGAGATTAAAATGGCGGATATTCCCATTATGTCTCAGCACGCAGCAGCAGAGGGAAACCCCCTGTATCCTGTGCCTGTGCTGATGGATCAGGCGCAGCTGGCAGAAATGTATGAACGAGTGATGGAAAGAGGCGAATGAGATGGAAATTGAAAAAATTGTACAGAGACAGAGAACATTTTTCAGAACAGGAAAGACCATTCCCCTTTCCTATCGTAAAATCGCTCTGAAGAGACTGGAGCGGGCGATTCGCGACTATGAAGAAGATATTTATGCGGCTCTGCAGGCAGATCTGAATAAGTCAAGAACAGAAGCTTTTATGTGTGAAATTGGCATGACACTGGCAGAATTGTCCTATATGCTGAAGCATATGAGCGGCTGGGCGAAAAAGGAATGTAAGCTGACACCGCTGGCACAGTTTTCTGCCACCAGCTTTACCATCAAAGAGCCTTATGGTGTTGTTCTTATTATGTCCCCTTGGAATTATCCTTTTATGCTGACTATGGAGCCATTGATTGGTGCCATCGCTGCAGGCAACTGCTGCGTGGTGAAGCCTTCTGCCTATGCCCCTGCCACTTCTGCGGTCATCCGAAGCATCCTGCGGGAATGTTTTGAGGAAGAATATATTGCGGTGGTGGAAGGCGGCAGAGCAGAAAATCAGGCCTTGTTAGACCAGAAATTTGACTACATTTTCTTTACCGGCGGTGTTAGTGTGGGCAAAGAGGTGATGACGAAGGCAGCCAGACATCTGACACCTGTGACATTGGAACTGGGTGGCAAGAGTCCCTGTATTGTAGACCGAACGGCAAAACTGAATCTGGCGGCAAAACGCATCGTCTTCGGCAAACTGCTGAACTGCGGCCAGACTTGCGTTGCCCCTGACTATATTCTGGTGGACAAAGGGGTGAAAGATGAATTCATCGGTTATCTGAAAAAGTGGATCGTGAAGATGTATGGGGAAAATGCCACAGAAAACAAAGCCTATGTAAAAATGATCAACCGGAAGCATTTTGACCGGGTGACAGGTCTGATCGATCCAAAGAAGGTGGTATTTGGCGGCGGCCGGAAGGAAGAGACCCTGCAGATCCAGCCTACCATCATGGACAATGTGACCCCTGCGGATGCCATTATGCAGGAGGAAATCTTTGGCCCTGTCCTTCCCATTATTCCTGTGGAAAACATGCAGGAAGCGGAAAAATTCATCTGCGACAGAGAAAAGCCTCTGGCCCTGTATCTGTTTACGCAGGACAGAAAGGTGGCAAATCGTTTCCTGAAGCATGTACCCTTTGGCGGCGGCTGCATCAATGACACCATCATTCATCTGGCAACTTCCAGAATGGGCTTTGGCGGTGTCGGCGGCAGCGGCATGGGCAGTTACCATGGCAAAAAGAGCTTTGAAACCTTCAGTCATGAAAAGAGCATCGTGAACAAACATACATGGATGGATCTGCCTGTCAGATATGCGCCCTATACAGAACTGCAGGAAAAATTGCTGAGAATGTTCCTGAGATAAGAAAAAGACCCGAAAGGGTCTTTTTTGATTACCGCATCTTTTTTGTTTTCAACATGGCATGGATAAAGCCAATGGTATAGCAGAGGATGGAAAGAGCCGCCAGAGGCTTGGGCATGACGCCGGTGGTCTTTGTTACAACGAAGCAGGCCAGCATCAGGCCGGCACTGAAAATGGCGGAAAGCAGAACCTTTCGCATGAGGCTCAGGGCGGTTTTCTTTGCAACGGGATCATTCTTGAATTCCTTTAAGAGTTCAGATTCTCCTTTTAACAGCTTGATGCTTTCTTTATAGAGAAAAACGGCGATGACCACCATGAAAACAACGTAAATAAGCATAAATTTCCTCCTTGCGCATATTTTGTTATAGTGTAGCATTTTATGGGAAGAAAAGCAAATTTATGCCTGCAGAAGAAGTATGAATCGTATGATGTATACAGAACATGGCCTTGCTTGACAAGAATTAGGCGATTTTTATGAGATTTTGCCGATGTATTAGAAAAAGTACATTGCTTTTTGACGGAATGGTTGATATTTTGTACAGAAGGTGATACTTTTATAAGACAAAGCGTAACAGCGTCAATGCGAATATGCGCGAACGTGCAAATGATAAAAGGAAGAGGTAATAGGTATGAATGAAGGATTGGAAAAAAGATATGGCTTGTTGACCGCGATTGCTATGGTAGTTGGTATTGTAATCGGCAGTGGCGTGTTCTTTAAAGCGGAAAAGGTTCTGGTGGCAACAGGCGGTGACCTGCCCACAGGGATTCTGGCGTGGTTCCTGGGCGGTTTGGTAATGGTCATCTGTGCTTACAACTTTGCCATCATGGCAACAAAGCATGAAAAAGTGAGCGGTGTGGTTGACTATGCGGAAATGCTGGTAGGGCCGAAATATGGTTATTTCTTTGCATGGTTTATGGCAACGATTTATTTCCCTTCCATGACATCTGTTGTGG
>CALFPN010000018.1 GCA_937919015.1 uncultured Clostridia bacterium | reverse complement strand
TTGCAAATATTGCTATAATATGTTATATTAAAAAAGAGAGGTGATAATATGGGTGTCAATCAGGATTACAGATATATTGGTGAAAACTTTGGTGCAAGTGTTCGCTGGATTCCTAGTACACAGAGCATTGAGATTGTAAAATAAAAGAATGATATGAGGACGAAATCTATTTAGGTTTCGTCCTTATTTTAGTCATTTTGCAGTGCATCTGTTTTTTATATAATTTAGAAAATAAATAGACCATCCTTAAATTTACATAGCTAAAAGAAGGAGGCGAATGCTGAAGGTTATTCAACATTGAAAAATTATATTTCAATGATATAATTTAAATGTAGCTAGATATAAGCTGGAAATCATGCTGAAAGGAGCCGTAATAGTATGGAGAATAAATTTCTGAATATCGGACAAAATAGTGTTATGGCTAATTTTGTAAAAACGGATGATATACTTAAAGATATGTGTGGGATCATTGAATCCTCGCGAGAGGTGGCTTATAGAGCTATCAATGCAACCCTTGTTCAGAGAAACTGGCTTATTGGATACCGCATTGCTGAAGAAGAATTACAGGGTGAGGGTAGAGCTGAGTATGGTGCAGAAGTTATCAAAAGGCTAGCAAAAGAACTGACAGCCGAATATGGCAAAGGTTTTACAAAAACGAACCTGTATCACTTTTATTCTTTTTATAAGGCATACCCGGAGATTTTCCACACATCGAGTGGAAAATTCAATGCACTTCTTTCCTGGACTCACTATCGTACGCTTTTACAGGTAAATGATAAGGCTGCAAGGGACTGGTATGAAAAAGAAGCAATCGAACAGACTTGGGGCGTACGAACATTGCAGCGAAACATTTCGTCGCAGTATTACTATCGTATGCTTCAGACCCAAAAGAAAGAACTTGTTGAACAGGAAATGAAGGAACTGACCAGCCTATATCAGAATGATAAGTTGGAGTTCATTAAAAATCCAGTAATTGCAGAATTTCTGGGGTTTGCGCCTAATACAGATTTTACGGAAAGTGATATGGAAAAGAGTATCCTTTCCAATCTGCAGAAATTTTTAATGGAACTGGGAAAAGGATATGCTTTTGTTGCAAGACAGCAGCATATCCGTACGGAAAAACAGGATTATTATATTGACCTTGTATTCTATAATTACATTTTGAAATGCTTTGTGCTGATCGATCTGAAAACAGAGAAAATTACACATCAGGATGTAGGGCAGATGGATATGTACATTCGTATGTATGATGAACTGAAACGTAGCGAGGGCGATAACCCGACAATAGGGATCGTGCTTTGCTCAGATACAGATGAAGATATTGCACGGTATTCTGTAATGCATGGAAATGAGCAGTTATTTGCATCAAAGTATAAACTTTACTTGCCAACTGAAGAAGAATTGCGTGCAGAAATAGAAACGCAGAAAGCAATGTTTTACCTTCAGCAGCAAGAAAAAGAAAATATGGAATAAAAAGTTATAGTAACGACTTTGCCCTCTTTTCTGGATTAACTGATAAAGAGGGCGTTTTTGTTATATAAAGTGTTTTTGATATAATTGACATGCATTGAATCTTTTGGTAGTATATCCATATAGATATACATATTGTATATCTATATTTGGGGTTGGAAGGAGGATAAATAATGGCGAAAAGACTTTTTTCGACAGATAAACGGGCTGAAAAAATACTCTCATATTTAAGAGACAATAATGAGAATATATCCGCCTTCATTAGTGCTGCAGTCGTAGATGAGATATTGCCTGTTTATAGTCAATTAAGAATTGAAGCCTTATATCTTTTGGATTTTATGATTGATGGGGCAAAAGACTGGTCAGGAAATAAACTTATACTTGCTACAGGTGAAGATGAACTGGAGTTCTATACCAAACAAACACTTGGTCGAGGCGTATCATGGCTTCAACGGAATCATCATATTAGAAATGGTGATGTTTTAAGAGCTGCGATTAATTTTTATCATGAAAATGCATGGAGTGGCGGCGTTGCCCTAGATGAACTTAATGATTATCAAAAAGATCTGATCAAAAGAATGAGAAAGAAACTAAAAGAAATTAATCCTGAATACCAAGATTATTATGTTGGTTTAGGAAGTCTAGGAAGAGATGTTCTCGATCATTGGGATAAGCTGTGGGATGATAATGAGGCATATGACATTCTTCATTCTGTTATATGGGCGGAAAATGCTAATAAAAAAATTGATCCTTTTGTAGTTATCAAAATGCTGCAAATGATGGAAAACCAATTTATTATCGAAGCTATTGGCGAAAGATCAAGATAAGAGAAAGTTGTAAACAAAATAAAAAATGGGGTTACCAATACTGCAATATTGATAACCCCTACAATATAACCAAGGGATCTTAGTTATACCGTATACAAACATATTATAGCATAAGATCCCTTGATTTACAAAATAAAAAAAGAAAGAGGGATTTTTATGCAAAAAATCAAAAAAGAAGATCTTACCAATCCTGATATTAAGAGGCATTTTCTTACATATCGGGAAGCGGCGACGGCGTATGGAATGGGCTTAACACGGCTTCAGGAGCACGCAAAAATTGCGGGGGCTACCTATAAGTTAGGCAATAAAGTTCTAGTCGATACTAGGATTTTTGAGGCGTATATATCGTTGTTCCGTATTCCAGGCGAATATGAAGGATTGGTAAAGAAGATCATCAACTCAAAATGAGTTGTAGCTGCAATATGGGTTGATGAAAAATAACGGATGCTTTATAATATTTGCAGGATAATGCAATAGTAGCAGCATTGTTACAGAACTATTATCCACTCATATTGCAGAGACTTCTTTCCTTTTCATTTTTATTGAAAAAGGAGAGATAAAAATGGCAAAAGCAAAAATAAAGCAAAGAAAAGATAATAAAGGTCGAGTGTTATTGAAAGGCGAAAGCCAAAGAAAAAGTGATGATCTATATATTTACACTTATATAGATTTCTATGGAACCCGTCGATATGTCTATTCCATGGATTTGAGTGTTCTGAGAGAAAAAAAGGAGCAGCTATTAAGGGATCAGATGGATGGGTTGGATATTTATGTTGGTGGAAAAGCAACGATCAACATGACATTTGACCGCTATATGAGTATGAAGCAAAATTTGCGAGAAACAACCAGATCGAACTATATTTATATGTATGATAAATTTGTGAGAAATGGTTTCGGAGACAAATTGCTTACCAGTGTAAAGTATACAGATGTGCAACTGTTTTATTACCAGTTGTTGAACGAAAAGGGGCTGGCAATCAATACGCTTGATAATATCCATACTGTTTTGAATCCACTTTTCAAGATGGCTGTGCGTGATGATATCATTCGGAAAAATCCAGCCGATGGAGTTTTGACAGAAATTAAGAAAAACAGTGGAAAAAATAAAGGTATCAGACATGCTTTAACAGTGCAGCAGCAGAACGCCTTTTTTGATGAAATTCGTTATTCACCGGATTATTATCATTGGTATCCATTGTTTGCCACATTGCTGGGAACTGGCATGCGTATATCTGAATGTACTGGACTTCGCTGGCAGGATGTTGATTTCAAGAAACGGTGTATTTCCGTGAATCATGCAGTTCCGTATTATACGCGCAATGGTGTAGCCTGTTTTGGGGTATCAATGCCAAAAACAGAAACGGGAATTAGAACGATTCCGTTAATGGATGAGGTTTATGATGTTCTGTTGAATGAGTATGAAAGACAGAAAAAAGACGGATTCTGTTCTTATGAATTAGAAGGAATGTCAGGATTTATTTTTTCGAATAAGTATGGTTCACTGCATAGACCACAGTGCATCAATGCTGCGATCAAAAGGATTTATGAAAGCCATAATGCGAGAGAAATTATAGATGCAAAAAGAGAAGGCAGGGAACCGGTTATTATTCCTCATTTTTCTGCACACCATTTAAGGCACACATTTTGTTCTAGACTGTGTGAGGCTGAAATGAATGTTAAAGTAATTCAGCAGATCATGGGACACAAAGATATAAAGACTACGCTGGATATCTATACGGAAGTGTGTTATGAAAAACAGCAGCAGGCGCTGGAAGATTTATCGAAAAAGGTAAATTTTTTTTAAAAGAAAATAAAACAAAATGGGAAGGAAAGTTCTCGTTCTGTTAGGTTCAAATTTTACTACAACAAAATACGGTACACTACAACGCATACTACAACAAAAAAATAAATGAAGGTAATTTATTATGAGGAAGTATGTAGAGTAGGTGAAAAAACCTTAAAATATCGTATGACTAGATATGGTTTGGGATGAAGACATCCTGTTAAAGGTTCCCTACAATGAAACCCATTAACGATTGATAAGCTGATAAATGGCGTAAAATCAAGGTTTCTGGAAAGTTGGTAAGGCGAAAAATTGCCGATTTACCACCAACTTAACACCAAAGAAAATGAGCCTCCGCAAAGTGGTTTGCGGAGGATTTTTTATGTGATTTACATTTTATAACATCTAATTTATACTCCCCTAGGAGTACTTTTTCAATTTGAACTATGATTTTATGGGATTCTTTAACAATTTTGTTATGCATTCCGTTTAGAATGTGCTATAATCTGAAATGTTGGGTCTAAAACGTTTCTGGCCCAGTGCCAGACGTACATACTTTTGAGAGGAAAAGAAATGAAACGACAGTTAGTGATATATAGCCTGGTTCTGCTGATCGTAGTTGCTATGGTTGGTGCATCAGAACTCTTAAATCAGCATGAAATCATCTTCCCGGAAATCACAGCCATTGCCGTTGGTGCATTTATGGCACCTAAAATGTCCTGGAAAACAAGCCGCATCCGCATTCTGATCTTTATCATGATCTGTGCCCTTGCAGGTGTAGGCATCGTATTATTCGTTCCCGGTCCCGTATGGTTCCGTGTAACGCTGGCATATGGCATTGCGGAAGTGATTTATCTTCTGTCCGGCACATCCTTTGCCCCTATGATTTCTGCTATTGCGCTGCCTGTTCTTCTTGGAACAGAAAGCCCTGTATATCTCATTGCGGCTTTTGCGCTGACGGTTCTGATTCTGGCATTCCACAGGCTGCTGGAAAAAACCAACATCAAAGAGCCTGTAAATTTTATACCTGTAAAGGTTGAAAAACAGGGCTGGATCGATGCAGGCACGCGTCTGGGCGTGGTACTGGTTACTGCTTTTGCAGCCATCCGACTGGGCTGCCGTTTTATGATTGCACCCCCTCTTTTGGTAGCATTTACGGAATTTTCCAAAAAGGAAAGCGGTGCCAGAAAAATCCCCCTGAAGGTTGTAGGGGCAATTGCGCTGTGTGCGCTGATTGGTGCCGGCTGCAGATACCTGATCGTGATGGAATGGAATCTGCCCCTGACACTGGCGGCATTGGTGGCAGCGATCGGCATGATCCTGACGCTGACAGGCCTGAAAGCATTCATTCCCCCTGCAGGTGCCCTTTGCATCCTGCCTATGCTGATCCCGGAAGAAGCGGTGGTGTTCTATCCTGTGCAGATTTTTGCAGGGGCGGCATTATTTATGGTATTATCTTTAACTATCTTTAAAAATAAAGAAGCAGTCCGGTAAAGGAGGCTTCTTTTTTTTATGCTGAAAAAACAGAACAGATGGACTATAATGAAGGAAAGAAAAACGAATTTTTGATGGACAGAGGAAAACGATGACAGATCACGAACACACATGGGACAAACTCTTACAAATAAAAACAACAGGTCGGGATGACTCCAAGGCAGGTCAAACCTGTTACCCCTACGAACCCACACCATATCCCGTTCTGGAGCGACTGGCGAATTATGGCTTCATTCGGAAAAAGGATGTGGTTCTGGATTATGGCTGTGGGAAAGGCCGTGTGGATTTTTTCCTATCCTATCAAACGAAGGCAAAGACCATCGGCATCGAATATGACGAACGCATTTATCAGAGTGCGGCGGAAAACCAGAAAACTGCCGTTTCCAGAGCCAGAACAGAATTTGTACTGGCGAAGGCGGAGGAATTTGAAGTGCCTGCGGAAGTCAACCGATATTCCTTTTTTAACCCTTTCTCCGTGGATATCCTGCGGGAAGTGATGGCAAAAATCAAGGAATCCCACGAAAAAGACCCCAGAGAAGCCTTCCTGTTTTTCTATTATCCCTCTCCCGAATATCTGTCCTATCTGGCGGAAGTGGAGGGGCTGGAACTGCATGAGGAAGTTCCCTGCGGTGATTTGTTTGCAGGAGATGACCCGAGGGAGAAAGGATTGGTTTTTTCCTTGTCGTTAAAATAAGAAGTTGTGGGGGGATAACATGTTCAGACCAATTCGAAAAAAGAAAAATGAAATCAGCATAGACGCCGCAAAAGAATTGCTTCGTTCCTCACGGAGAGGCGTTTTAGCCGTGAATGGTGATGATGGATATCCCTATGGGATACCAATCAACTATTTGTATGATGAAGAAAATGAGAGAATCATTTTTCACGGTGCCAAAGCCGGTCATAAAGTGGATGCATTGCAGAAAAACGATAAAGTCTGCTTCACTGTATTCGGGAACGAAAGGATCAAAGAGGAAGCATGGGCACCATTCCTGCAGAGTGTCGTTGTCTTTGGACGATGTCATTTGGTGGAATCTCAGGAGGATACGATTGCATTGGTAAAGAAATTTGCCGCAAAGTATTATCCCGATATGGACATGGTCAACGAAGAAGTTGTGTTATCCGGAAGGGCTGTTCAGATGTTTGAAATACAGATAGAACACCTGAGCGGAAAAGAAGTGCAGGAGAGATAAAAAAGAATTTGAAGGTGAGTATCTATGCAGGAAATCATTACAAAACTGACATCAAAAGATGATAAATATGCTTGGGCCATTGCTGATAAAATCATTTCTGAAAGTCAAGATACTGATAAATGGTACGAATACTTTGATGATTTTGCATCATTGCTTAATCATCCAAAATCATTGGTAAGAAATCGAGTGTTACATATACTTGCTGCCAACGCACAATGGGATGATGAAAATCGTTTTGATATGATTCTTGATGATTATCTTGCTCATATCATGGACGAGAAACCCATTACTGCCAGACAGTGCATTAAGGCTTTGAGGCAAATAGGAGCAGCAAAACCGCAGTACATTCCAAGAATCATAGATTGTTTTCGTAGTGCCGATTTATCAAAATATAAGGATAGTATGCGCCCGCTGATTGAACAGGATATGACAGAAACAGAAAGAGCATTGACATGGTAAACATCAATTTATCTGGTTCTTAGCATGACTTTATTGCATGCTACATAACAAAACCCCTACCTTGTTTCAAACAAGGTAGGGGTTTTATATTGCTTTAGCAATCTTTATCAGATGATCGTATTCAGACTGCCCAGAATAAAACCGATCAGTGCACCCAAATTTACGATGGTATCCAGTTCTTTTTTCATCACAGTGAGAACCATTTTTTCCAGTTCTTCGGTTTTCATTTCATTGATCTTATCTTCGATCATTGCAGAAATATCCACATTTTTCAGAACACGGTTGACAGCATTTTCAGAAGCCTTCTGGTAAATGGAACGGATTGCTTCTCGGATTTTTTCTTCCTCCACATCCATTTCTCTGCACAGGTCTAAGATAGACTTCTGTTCAAAAACCATGATTTTTTCATTGACTTCCTTCTGGATGAAGTCCCTGCCGTTTTCCGCGATATAGTTTTCCAGTTCCACGCCTACGGGCTGAATGAAAGAATTTAACATTTCGTCACTCAAAAACATGGCAAGCATCGTGCCGTTTACCTTTTCGCGGATGACTCTGCCGGCTTCTGTTACGATGGTATTCTTCAGGTCGATTTTCCCGATGGAGTCCATGATTTGATTGGTGAATGCATCGGATAGATTTGCCTTGAAATTGCCGTATTCTTCGTATGTAGAGCAGACTCTGCCCATTTCCACATAGATTTTGTTGGACAGTTCCGCCATAACTTTATCGAGCACAGCGTCTTCTGTTTCTGGAGAGAGGATCTTCTGTTTGATATCTTTTTCTGTGAGCAAAGTATTTGCTACGATATTTCCCACGGATTTTGCCAGACGGGGTTTGCCTTTGGGGATGGCACCGGGAGTGAAGGGCAGTTTATGCCCGCAAATTTTTACTTCATTTCTGGGGTAAAACAGCATTTTTACCGCAATATAATTTGTACAATAACCGATCACGGCACCGATAATGGGGCCGGCAAGATTCTGTAATGTCATTTTTTCGTACCTCCAATATGATAAATATAATATCATCACATAAAATATCATTTTATCAAGGCAGACCGAAATCATCAACCCCTTTTGGTTTTTTTGCCAAAATACGCCGGATGGACTATAATATGGACAAGAAAGAAAAAACAAGAATCGAGGGAAACGGATGAAAGAGTTTTTAGATATTGTAGATGAAAAGGGTCAGCCTACGGGCGAAATCATAGATAGAGAAACTGCCCATGCAAAGGGCATCCTCCACAGAACTTCCCATCTGTGGCTGGCAAGAAGAAAAGACGGCAAAGTGCAGATTTTACTGCAGAAAAGAGCCGAGCATAAATCTTCCTTCCCCGGCTGTTATGATATTTCCAGTGCGGGTCATATCCCTGCAGGGGATGGCTATCTGAAATCTGCCATCCGCGAACTGGAAGAGGAACTAGGTGTGACTGCAGAAGAAAAAGACCTGATCTACTGCGGTGACAGAAAAGTGATTTGGGACGATGTCTTTTTCGGGAAACCTTTCCACGATCGACAGATTTCCAGAGTATTTCTGTTGTGGCTGGACAGGGAGGAAAGCACTTTTACTTTGCAGGAAGCGGAAGTGGGCGGCGTGCTCTGGATGAACTTTGAAGAATGCTATGATGGGGTGAAAAAGGACTCCTTTGAAAACTGCATTTCTCTGGAAGAACTGGATATCATCCGAAAAATGTTGTAAATAGAAAAATTGGCAAGGTGCTTATGGTCTGCAGGTTGAATCCTTACGGAAAGAAAAAAGCATTTAATGTGAGATACTAACCAATAAAAAAGAGGTCATCAGACCTCTTTTTGTGTTTAGCTGTTTTTGAATATTTCTTTATCAATGGCATTATTCTGATGAGCAACGATGGTGGTGCAAACGGCATCGCCGGTAATATTGACAGCGGTGCGAGCCATATCCAGAATACGGTCGATGCCCATGATGAGCCCAATGGCTTCAACAGGCAGGCCGACGGAGTTAAATACCATAGTCAGGGTGACCAGACCAACGGAGGGGACGCCGGCAGTACCAATGGAAGCCAGTGTAGCCGTGCCGATAACGGTCACATAATCCATAGGGGTCAGCAGGATACCGAAGGCCTGTGCGGCAAAGACAACGGCTATGCCCTGCATGATGGCGGTACCATCCATGTTGATGGTAGCACCCAGAGGCACTGTAAAGGAAGAAATGCGTTTGGAAACGCCCATTTTTTTCGCCAGTGTATCAATGGACATGGGAATCGTTGCATTGGATGTGGCGGTGGAGAAGGCAAAGGCCATAACAGGGAAAAAGTTCCTGATAAATTTGATGGGGTTCAGCCCGGTGAAGAGCTTCAGCAGACCCAGATATACAACGAAGCACTGCACGCACAATGCCAACAGAACGCCAATCATATATTTTGCCAGAGGCAGGAAGGCGGAGAAGCCGATGCCTGCAAAGGTTCTGGAGATCAGGCAGAATACGCCGACGGGAGCAAGGCTCATGACCATCATGGTCATTTCCATCATCACATCATTGAACTGGCTGAAGAAATTGGCCACGGTTTCTGTTTTTTCTCCCAGTTTCGCCAGAATGACGCCCACGATCAGGGCAAATACGATGATCTGCAACATATTGCCGCTGGCCAGAGAACCGATGGGGTTGTCGGGAATGATATTCAGGATAGTCTGTGCCATGGAGGTAGATTCCATGGTCTGCACATCTGTCGCATTGGCAGAGATGGTGCTCATATCCAGACCGACACCGGGGTCAAGGATATTGCCCATGGTCAGGGCAACGGTGATAGCCAGTGCTGTGGTTGCCAGATAGAAGGCCAGTGTACGCACACCGACGGTACCCAGTTTTTTGGTATCCCCGATGGACATGCTGCCGCAGACGATGGAGCAAAATACCAGGGGCACAACCAGCATTTTCATCAGACGGATAAAGCCCTGTCCAACCACATAGAGGATGCCTTCCACCAGAATAGCATTCTTAACATGGCTGGAAGGAATAAAATAATGTAAGATCATGCCGAAGATGGCACCGACGATCAAAGCAATGAAAATCTTTGTGGTCAGGCCTATTTTCTTTTTTGCTTTTGTATTTTCCATAAATTTAAGCCTCCAAATATTCTTTTAGGGATTCCTGCCATGTGGGCATATCGTAAACATCAATGATGCGCAGGATAAAGTTGTCCAGAACGGCATAGGCAGGGCGTGCCGCTGTGGGCACATCTGCTGCCAGAGCGGGATTCAGCTTCAGCTTTTTGCCGGACAGCTTCAAAATTTCTTCTGCAAATTCATATCGGCTGCATTTGCCCTTGCAGGTGGCGTGATATGTGCCGTATTCGTTTGTTTTGATCAGGTGCAGAATGATGCGGGCCAGATCCTTTGCGCTGGTAGGGGAGCCAAACTGGTCTGTGGGGATGGAAACCTCTGTTTCGGTTTCCGCAGACTGCAGCAGGGCGTTGACAAAGTTTTTGCCTTCGCCGTAGACCCATGTGCTGCGGATGATAAAATGCTTATGGGTAAATTCCTTCACATAATTTTCGCCGGCTCTTTTGGAACGGCCGTATACGGTCAGGGGGTTGGTGTCATCGAATTCTGTATAGGGTTTTGAATGGTGGCCGTCGAAAACGTCATCGGTGGAAAGCTGTACGATTTTGGCGTTGTGTTTTCTTGCCACCAGAGACAGGTTTCTTGCGCCCAGCGCGTTCACCCGGTAAGCCAGCTCCGGCTGTTCTTCGCAAAGCTTGGTATCGGTTACGGCTGCGCAGTTGATGATGATATCAGGGCGGTTGATTTCGCCGTAACGCAGCACATCTTCTGTATTCGTAATATCCAGTTCTTCTTTATCGGTGCAAAAGACTTCCAGTTCTATAGGGTTCAGTACAGAAAGGATTGCCCGACCTACCTGACTTTCGGAACCAACGATCCAGAGTTTTAACATAAATATCCCTCCAATTTTTTGCAAAAATCAATATGATTATACAGAAAAATACAGGAGTATACAAGGGGGCCGAAATGGATTGACAGGGAACCGAAACACCCAATGCGGCTTTGTGCTATGGGACAAGGGAAAGGGGGGCAGCGGTGATATCTGATAGAAAATGGGCTGTATTGTATATTTTTGCCGTATATTTTGAATAATGGGTAAAAAATATTTTATTTTTGTGCAAAATTTTTGTGCAAAATTTTGTTGACAATAAAAAATATTTTAGCTATACTGCGTTATGTAAATAAAAGCTTCCATTTTATAATTATTTACCCATCCCCCTGATCCACGAAATCAGGGGATTTTTTTTGCCCAAAAACGAGGGAGGGGGAAAATGCCTGAAAGTAAGACGTTTTGGTTTAGAGAGGATTTTCTTTCTGTTTAATATTTGTAAACAAAATATGAGAAAAACAAAGGATATGAGGTAAAAATCCATTGAAATCAAGGCTATGGTTAAAAATGTACGGAAAATCAAACAATTTTCATTGGAACATCATAAAAAGTTTAATAAATCGAATTTTTTGTTTTATATCTATTGCTTTTTTGGAAAAGTAAGCTATAATGAGTGAGACTGGCAGAAAAGCTGTCGTTTTTTGCACTGAGAAACATACGGGAGAAAAGGAGATGCAGGCCATGGAAATCGGTCAAAAAATCAAACAGCTGCGCATACAAAAGGGCTTGACGCTGGAAGAGCTGGCAAGCCGCAGTGAGCTGACGAAGGGCTTCCTGTCCCAGATGGAGAGAGACCTGACATCCCCTTCCATCGCCACGCTGAATGATATTCTGGAGGCACTGGGGACTACGCTGGCGGCGTTTTTCAAGGAAGAAAAGGAAGAGCAGCTGGTGTTTCATAAGGAAGATTTCTTCGTGGATGAAAGGGAAAATTACACCATTCGCTGGATTGTGCCCAATACCCAGAAAAACGAAATGGAGCCTATCCTGATTGAATTACCGCAGGGGGGCGAAAGTTTTGTGATGGACCCCCACAGCGGAGAGGAATTCGGCTATGTGCTGGAAGGAGCCGTGATTCTGATGACGGGAGAGAACAGACAGATCGTCCATAAGGGCGAAACCTTCTATCTTTCCGGCAAAACCAGACATTATCTGAAGAATGAAAAGAAAACAACGGCAAAGGTACTTTGGGTTTCCACGCCCCCTTTGTTCTGATATAAGATGGAGGATATGAAATGAAGAAAAAACTCATTCAGTTCAAAAACATCGTGAAAAGCTACGAAGACGGCAAAGTCGTACTAAAGGGCATCAATCTGGATATTTACGAAAACGAATTTGTGACCCTCTTGGGCCCCTCCGGCTGCGGGAAAACCACGCTGCTGAGAATTCTGGGCGGCTTCCTTAATGCCGATCAGGGGCAGGTCATCTTCGATGGGCAGGAAATTTCCAATATGCCCCCCTATAAAAGAGAGGTCAACACCGTATTCCAGAAATACGCCCTCTTTCCCCATATGAATGTATATGATAACATCGCCTTCGGCCTGAAGCTGAAAAAAGAACCCAAAGATATCATCGAGCAGAAGGTAAAACGTATGCTGAAGCTGGTGAATCTGGAGGAATATGCCGATAGAAGCGTCACAGCCATGTCCGGCGGCCAGCAGCAGCGTATCGCCATTGCCCGCGCATTGGTAAACGAACCCAGCGTCCTTTTGCTGGATGAACCTCTGGGCGCGCTGGATTTGAAACTGCGTAAGGAAATGCAGCATGAGCTGAAAAAAATCCAGCAGGAAGTCGGCATCACTTTCATTTATGTCACTCACGATCAGGAAGAAGCCCTGACCATGTCCGATAAGATCGTTGTTATGAACGAAGGGGAAATCCAGCAGATCGGCTCTCCCACAGATATTTACAATGAACCTGTCAACGAATTCGTTGCCAACTTCATCGGGGAGTCCAACATCATCGAAGGCATGATGGTAGACGATTATAAAGTCGTATTTGAAGGCAGACGCTTTGACTGTGTAGATTACGGCTTCAATAAAAATGAAATCGTTGATGTTGTCATCCGTCCTGAAGACCTGGATATCGTTCCCCGCGGCGAAGGTAAACTGAAGGGCGTGGTAAAATCCGTTCTGTTTAAGGGCGTGCATTACGAAACCATGGTAGAAACGAAAGTCGGTACGGAAATCACCGTAAAAATGGCTGTTTCCAACGACAGACCTGTCTATAATGAAGCGGCAAACGAAAAAATGTCTGCCAACGACTTCTATCTGGATATGGATGACGTGGAAGAACTGGATGAAGCCACCATCATTGCCCGTGCCGATGCGCAGGCGTGGAACCCTGATGAAGACGAATGGATCTCTATCAAAGAAGTAGACTACGAGATCAAAAAGGAAAACGGCAAATACCCCGTTACCTTCTCCACCGCCGCAGGCACATCCATCACCATCAATATGATTGTAAAGGATGAAAACCGTGTGACCAGTGAGGAAAATGAAGAAGAAATTTACGCCATGAACTTCTTCAAAAAGGTAGACGAAATTCAGGAAGCCATTGCGCTGGATACAGACCTGAAAACATGGGCCAATGCCTCCGCTTGGAGCTTGGAAGATGGCACAGCTGTTGAAATCACAGAAGTAAAATATGACTTCGACCCCGAAACCATCACACCCGGCGTTTACGATGTTACATTCGGCACAAAGGGTTACGAATATAAGGTGGATACTACCGATAAATACGAAGTGGATGATATGGTTGGTCTGATGTTCCAGCCGGAAGATATCCATATCATGTCTAAAAATAATTACTAAGGAAGGGGGCAACCGCGAATGAGACAATTTCGCAATATGATCTATCCCTATGTGGGCTGGCTGTTGGTTATGGTCGTTGTCCCCATGTTTATGATCTTATTATATGCGTTTACAACGGCGGGCAACGAAGTAACGACCTTCCGTTTTACACTGGAAAACTTTTCCCGTTTCCTGACGGATAAAGTTTTTATTGATGTGCTGAAGCGATCCATGATTATTGCCATTGCCACAACGGTCATCTGTGTCCTTCTGGGCTATCCCATTGCCTATGCCATTGCAAAGGGGCCGGAAAAGAGCGGTTTTTTCTGGGTTATGCTCATTACTCTGCCCACATGGATCAATATGCTGGTGCGTACCTATGCGTGGGTGGGTATCCTGCAGGATGATGGCCTTTTGAACAGCATTCTCGGCCTGTTTGGCATCGGGCCGTTCCATATGATCCATACTACCTTTGCTGTGGTGGTAGGGATGGTCTATAACTTCATTCCTTTTATGATTTTGCAGATCCATTCCTCTCTGGCGAAGATGGACAGAAGCCTCATCGAGGCTGCCAACGATCTGGGGGCAAATCCTGTGCAGAGCTTTTTGAAGGTGACACTGCCTTTGTCTCTGCCCGGGGTACTGAGTGGTATCACGCTGGTGTTCCTGCCCGCGGTCTCCAGCTTCTTCATTCCCAAACTTTTGGGCGGCGGTCAGTATGTATTGGTTGGTAATGTCATTGAAACCCAGTTCCTGACCAGCGGTGACTGGAACTTCGGTGCGGCCATTTCCCTGATTATGGCCATCATCATTATGATCTCCATGTGGCTGACCCGCAAGGTAGACACTGATCCTGCGGCAAACGGAAAGGGGGCGTGATGGTATGAAAAACAAAGGTACTCTTGCCGGCAAAATTCTGCTGGGGGCAACGGCGGTATTCTTCTACCTGCCCATCCTGTATATCATCGTGTTCTCCTTCAATGATTCCCGCTCTTTGACCCATTTCGGCGGCTTCTCCCTGAGATGGTATGAAAAAATGTTCGCAGACAGCACCATGATGGAAGCGGTGGTTTATACGGTTATCATCGCATTGCTTGCCACCATCATTTCTACGGTGGCAGGGACGTTGGCGGCCATCGGCATGTCCAAATCCAAAAAGGTGCTGCGGAATCTGGGGGAACAGGTGAATAACCTGCCCATTATGAACCCCGAAATCGTAACGGCCATTGGGCTTCTGATGTTCTTTAGTGCCATCGGCATCAAAAAAGGCTTTCTGACCCTGCTTTTGGCCCATATCATGTTCTGTATCCCTTATGTGATCCTGTCTGTCATGCCAAAGCTTCGCTCTCTGGACCCGAATCTGGCGGATGCGGCTATGGACTTGGGGGCAACGCCCTTCCAGGCATTGACAAAAGTCATCGTGCCCCAGATCATGTCCGGTATCGTTTCCGGTGCTCTGATCGCCTTCACTATGTCCTTTGATGATTTCATTATCTCTTACTTCGTTACAGGCAATGGCGTACAGAATATCTCCATTCTGGTTTACACCATGTCTAAACGTGTCAATCCTTCCATTAACGCTCTGTCCACTTTGGTTATCGTACTGATTACCATTGCGCTGATCGTTGTGAACGTTCTGCCTGTGATTCGGGAAAAACAGGGCAAAACAGGCCAGCCCGTCAGCAAAGCGGCGATCGCCATTGGTCTGGCAATTATCATCGGCATCGGCGGTTTTGGCTGGTCTACCCTCCGCGGCGGCGGTGCATCCCCGCAGGATGCCATTGAAAAATATGGTTCCGATAAACTGAAGCTGTATATCACCGGGGAATATATGAGTGAAGACCTGATCCCTAATTTTGAAAAGGAATTCGGCGTGGATGTTATCGTGGAATACTTCGATTCCAACGAAATGATGTATACGAAGATGCAGGCAGGCGATTCCTATGATGTTGTCATTCCTTCTGACTATATGATTGAAAGAATGATTGCCGAGGATATGCTGCTTACCGTTGATGTTGAGTCTATCCCGAATTACAGGTACATTTCCGAAGAGTACCGCAATATGTACTTTGACCCGCAGAATGAATATTCCGTGCCCTATAATGTGGGTATGGTCGGACTTATCTACAATACAAAAATGGTAGAGGAAAGGCCCACAAGCTGGACTGCTCTGTGGGATGAAAGGTATGCGGGTAAAATCCTTATGATTGACAATCCCCGTGATGCCTTTGCCGTTGCGCAGAAGATACTCGGCTATTCTCTCAACTCCACCGATGAAAAGGAGCTTTGTGATGTTGCACAGCTTCTTGTTGAGCAGAAGCCGCTTCTTCAGGG
>CALFPN010000017.1 GCA_937919015.1 uncultured Clostridia bacterium | reverse complement strand
TTTAATTCTGCAAAAGTCTTTTTTGTGCTGTCCGCACAAAATGGTTCGGTTCAAATCGTCCATAGTCTTATTTTTCATTTCTTATTTTGTGTATGGTTCCGGTTTCTGAGCGGCCTTTAGTATTACAGGCTTTAACTCCTGCTCTCCGTAGCTGAGCTCCTTTTTTACGGGAGTGGTGCTTTCCTTGTAGACCAGATAACGCATATAGCCCATCAGTTCTTCTTTGCTTTCTTCGTTCAGCAGGGCATAATAGCGGCGGAATTCATTGAATTCAGCCGTTTCGTCATCAATGACATAGGGATGACGGATATCGTTGACACCTAAAAGATAATCCATGGATACATTAAAGATAGAAGCAATTTTTTTCAGGTCAGGGATGGAGGGCTGATTTCTGCCGGATTCATAGTTGGCAATGGCAGTATAACCGTAATTCAGCATTTCCCCCAGTTTTACCTGTGTCAATCTTCTTTCTTTTCTAAGTGCTTTCAAGCGATCCTTAAATTCCATGGTTTTCACCTCTTTTTATTGAAATAACCTTCAGGTTTGATTGTGTTCGTATGATTTGATGCATGGATAAAGTATACCCAAAAGGGTCATTCTTATTATACGGATTATTTTTTTGACGGGAAAGGTGGCGACACAGATACCATGAAAAATCTAAAAAAACTTCATGATGTGTGAAGAATGAAAAAGATTATTTCAAGGAGCAACATATTTTAAGAGAAGAGGAAGAAAGTGCACATTTTCTATTGACATATGTCGGAAACGATGATATATTTAAATCACAGAAAGCATATAAAAATAATATGATATAAAACAAACCGAGAGAGGGGTATCAATATGACAACAAGAATTTATATGGATAATGCGGCAACAACACCGGTCAGAGAAGAAGTGCTGCAGGCGATTCTGCCATATTTCAGAGAATATTACGGCAATGCATCCAGTGTATATGCCATTGCAAAAGAAAGTAAAAAAGCCTTGGAACATGCCAGAGGACAGGTAGCAAAACTGATTGGCGCAAAGCCGGAGGAAATTTACTTCACTGCCGGTGGTTCCGAAAGTGATAACATGGCACTGCGGGGCGTGGTCAATGCCAGCAGGAATGAAAAGAAACACATCATTACAACAAAGATCGAACATCATGCCATTCTACACACAGCGGAATATCTGGAAAAGAAGGGTGTGGAAGTGACATATTTGAATGTAGACGAATTTGGCCGTATCCGTCTGGAAGAACTGGAACAGGCCATCCGTCCCGAAACGATCCTGATCTCCGTCATGTTTGCCAATAACGAGATCGGTACCATTCAGCCCATCAAAGAAATTGGGGAAATCGCAAAGAAACATGGCATCCTCTTCCATACAGATGCGGTACAGGCTGTGGGTCATGTGCCTATTGATGTGGACAGCATGAACATCGACCTGCTTTCCATGAGCGGTCACAAATTAGGCGCACCCAAAGGCATTGGTGCCATCTATATCCGAAAGGGCTCCAGAATTTCTCCTCTGATTTTTGGCGGTGCCCAGGAAAGAAAACAGCGTGCCGGTACAGAAAATATCCCCGGTATCGTGGGTATGGGCAAGGCAGCGGAGATTGCCGGTCAGGAAATGGAAGAAATGACAAAACGGCTGACAGCCCTGCGGGATAAACTCATCAATGGCATTTTGGAAAGCATTCCCCATAGCCGTCTGAATGGACATCCCACAGAAAGATTGCCCGGGAACTGCAACATTTCCTTCTCCTATATTGAAGGCGAATCCCTACTGCTGTTGTTGGATGCATTGGGTGTAGCGGCTTCCAGCGGTTCTGCCTGCACATCCGGTTCTCTGGATCCCTCCCATGTGCTGATGGCCATTGGTCTGAAGCATGAAGTGGCCCATGGCTCCCTGAGGCTGACACTGGATCATCAGAATACGGAAGAAGACGTGGATTTTGTACTGGAAAAACTGCCTGCCATCGTACAGAGACTGAGAGATATGTCTCCTGTGTGGGAAGACTTCCTGAAAAGTGAAAACAAATAAGAAATTCAGCTAAAAAATAGTTCAGATAAAAAAGATAAAATAGATTTTGAGAAAAGCACGAAGGAGGCTTATTTATGGAATATAGTCAGAAAGTAATGGATCATTTTATGAACCCCAGAAATGTCGGTGAGATCGAAAACGCCAGTGGCGTCGGTCAGGTCGGCAATATGAAATGCGGCGATATCATGAAGGTATATCTGCAGATCGAAAATGGAAAAATCACGGATGCAAAATTTAAAACATTCGGCTGTGGGGCGGCGGTAGCGACCAGCTCCATGGCAACAGAATTGGTAAAGGGCAAAACTGTGGAGGAAGCCCTGCAGGTGACCAATAAAGCGGTGATGGAAGCCTTGGACGGCCTGCCCCCTGTGAAGGTACACTGTTCCTGTCTGGCAGAGGAAGCATTGCATGCAGCTCTGTGGGATTATGCCCAGAAAAACAATATTGTGATTGACGGTTTGAAACCTCCTGTGGAAGATGTGGAAGAATTGCATCACCACGGCTGATAGAAGAATCGTTTGTATAAACTCATCTTATTTATAGTAATACTCCCTTACAAATTCCAAAAAGAAAGCCCCTCCTTGCCCAGGAGGGGTTTTCGTCATTTCAGTGTGTTTTCGTATGCGTTCAGGATGGCATTCAGCCCTTCCTCTGCGGTGCCATTGTTTTCAGCAATGGCTTCTGCCGCCGCGGTATAAAGGGGCAGACGTTCCTGATAAAGCTTTTCTGTTGCTGCTTTGTCGGGGGCAAGGGGTCTGCCATGGCCGCTCTGCAGCAGATGGGCATCCCGTTTCAGCCAGAGGATACGGCCGTTGCGCTTCAGCATATCCACATTCAGAGGATTTTTCACAATGCCGCCGCCGGTGGAGATGACTAGATCATTTTGAGAGGAAAGTTCGTGCAGCACTTCTGTTTCGATTTCCCGGAAAACGGCTTCGCCTTCCTTTGCAAAAAATTCGGAGATCGGCATGCCGATACGTTTTACGATCTCATAGTCGGTATCCACAAAGGTTTTTCCCAGTTTTTCGGCTGCCATTTTCCCCAGAACGGTCTTTCCGCTGCCGCTCATACCGATCAGCACCAGATTGGAACGTTCCTGCATCAGACCTGCATTGATCTCTGCAATGCGGCTGTCATCGATTTTTGTATCCAGAAAAATTTCTACGGCATATTTTGCCTGAGCCACCAGCATTTCCAGGCCGCCTGCAGCACGGATGCCTCGCTTTTGGGCCTCTACAATAAGCTGTGTCCGCAGTGGGTTATAGACCACATCGGCTACCCCACTGAGGTGGGGGAATTTGCTCAGGTCTATGGGGCAGTCATCTGCCTTGGGATACATGCCCACGGGAGTGGTATTCACGATGATTTCCGCATCTGCATGATCTCTGTAGCAGGCGGCATAAGTAACGGTAGCGGGTGTATCCTTATAATATACCGTTAAAATTTCAGAGGCACCCATCTCCTCCAGAACAGCAATGACCGCTTTGGATGCCCCGCCTTTGCCCAGCACAAGGGCTTTTTTATTTTTCACATCAATGCCGTTATGCTGCAGCATATAGCGGAACCCGTAAAAATCCGTATTATATCCTTTCAGTTTCCCGTTGCGGTTGACAACGGTATTCACTGCGCCGATTTTTTTTGCATGGGCGTCCACCTCATCCAGATAGGGGATGACGGTTTCCTTGTATGGAATCGTTACATTCAGAGCGGAAAACTGCTTTTCTGTTAAGAAAACATCCAGTTCCTCTCTTGTTAAGGGAATCAGATCGTATGTATAATCCGCCAGCTGTTCGTGGATGATCTTGGAAAAGCTGTGCCCTAATTTTTCGCCGATCAGGCCATATCGCATGGTGTTTCACCTCATATCTTTTGTTTTCAAATAGCATAAACCCAACAGAACATTTATGCAATCTTTTTTTTCGGAAAGAAGTTTAAGGTTTTTGTAATTTTTTTGTATGCAATTCTGTGATACAATACTGATGTTAGGGAAATTTATACTGTTTTGGAAAAGAAAGAAATTAGGTGAAAAGATATGCATAAATGGATGAAAAAACTGACTGCCGGCCTTCTTTGTGCAGCTCTGGGCATGACTACCATTGCGGTGCAGGAGGTTTATGCGGCGGACAATAGGGATATGCGGGCGGTGTGGATCTCTACGGTTTATAGTGCGGACTATCCTTCTACGATCAATAACGAGGACGCCCAGAAGAACGAGTTTATTCAAAAACTGGAACAGGCACAGGCTCTGGGTTTGAATACCGTTGTGGTGCAGGTACGCCCCAAGGGGGATGCCTTCTACGAATCGGAATGGAATCCATGGAGTGCAGTGCTGACGGGGGTACAGGGCATGGACCCCGGGTATGACCCTATGGCATTTATGATTCAAGAAACCCATAAAAGAGGGATGGAATTCCATGCATGGATGAACCCTTACCGTATCACTACATCGGGCACAGATCTGGCGGCATTGTCCGCCGACAACATGGCAAGACAGCATCCTGACTGGATCTTATCCTACGGCGGAGCCATGTATTATAACCCTGCCAAGGAAGAGGTGCAGGACTATATCTGCGACACGGTGGAAGAAATCGTAAAGAATTATGATGTGGATGCCATCCACTTTGATGATTATTTCTACCCTTCCAATTATCCTCTGCCGGAAGGCGAAGGCAGAGACGGTGCAGTTGCGGAGGAACGCCGTGAGCATGTGAATGATCTGATCCGCAGTGTTTACAGAACCATCAAAAAAGCCGATCCTTCCGTGGAATTCGGTATCAGCCCCATGGGTATCTGGAAAAACAGCACTTCCGATCCCGATGGTTCTGCCACAAGGGGGACAGAAGGTTATTATTCCGTTTTTGGTGATGCAAAAACATGGGTGGAAAAAGGCTGGGTCGATTATATCGTGCCCCAGATCTACTGGGAGCAGGGCAACGCCTATGCGGACTATGAAACACTGGTCAAATGGTGGAGTGATGTGGTCAAAGGCACAGGGGTAAAGCTGTATATCGGCCATGGTATTTATAAAGATCTGGTTGCAGCAGAGATTGCAGAGCAGATGGAAGTGAATGAGAACTACAACGTTAGCGGCAGCTTCTTTTTCAGCCTGCGGGATCTCTTGAGTAACAGACAGGGTTGCGCCGATGCCGTGCAGGCATATTATGAAGAAGCAGATAAACCGGCAACGGTTGTTCCCGAACCGGAAGTGCCTGTGACGGTGCAGAAAAAAGTGGCTTACGCTGCAAGGGCAAAGGTGACCGTCAATGGAAAGCCTGTGGAATTCCAGACTTATACCATCGATGATTATACCTACTTCAAACTGAGAGATATCGCATCTGCCATCAATGGCACACCCAAGCAGTTTATGACATTTTGGGATGAACCGACCCAGTCCATCCAGCTGGTGCGTCGAGCTCCTTATACGGCGGCAGGCAGCGGTTCTGTGGGGAAATATGGCGATACCATCGCCACAACCTCTACGGCGAAACTCTATTGTGATGGGGTCAGAAAAAATGTCAGTGCATACACCATCAACGATTATACCTATTATAAACTCCGTGATATCGCCCAGCTGATCGATATGGGCATCACATGGAACGAAAGCACCATGACCATCGGCATGGAAACGGGACGGTCTTACAAATAAGAGGAGGAAATATGTCTATTTTCAAGAAATTACAGGAAAAGAAACAGGCAGAACGGATCCGTAAATCCGAAAGGATGCAGGGCTTTACCATGCAGGCGGAACTGAGTGCTACCATCGTCAGCGTGAAGATGCTGAGTGGTGATGCAGAAAAAACAAAATTCCTCGTAGAATATGCCAACGGCGAAAAGAAAGAGGAAGAGGTGGAAAACAGTTCTTCCCGATTTGCGGAACTGAGTATGTATCTGGGGTGATCAAACTGGAATCTCAAAAAAGAAAATTACTTGCACCAATCATCATTTCGATCATTGTGATATTGTATTATGTGGTATATTTTGTTTTCCTTGTTGCAATGCTTGAAGGGATCGGGAAATATATTCTGGGGATCGTTCCTGTTATATTGTCTGTCCTGATGGTGAAAGTATGTATGGAAAGGATTCGTGAGATAAAAGGAGGTGAAGAGGATGATCTTGGTAAATACTGATTATATCGGCGGAAAAGAACTGGAAATGCTGACGATCGTGAAAGGCAGTACCATCCAGACCAAACATATTGGGAAGGATATCACACAGAGTTTCAAAACACTGGTTGGCGGTGAACTGAAAGAATATACCCAGATGATGAATGAAGCAAGGGCATTGGCAACAAAAAGAATGGTAGAGGAAGCGGAAGCGCTTGGTGCAGATGCCATTGTAAACATTCGTTATGCAACTTCTGCTATCATGCAGGGCGCGGCAGAAGTGATCGTATATGGTACGGCAGTGAAATTTATGAATAAATAAAAAGATCAGGACTATGGAGATTTCCATAGTCTTTTTCTTTCGGAAATTTTAAGAAAACTTTCCGCGTTAGAATCTGAAAAGGCGGAACGCGACGCAGTGCTTGCCGCGCAGAAAGCGGAAGAAGAGGCGCGCGCGCTCGAAGCGGAAAAAGCAGCGGCAA
>CALFPN010000016.1 GCA_937919015.1 uncultured Clostridia bacterium | reverse complement strand
CCCCTGTCAAGGTAGACCGGGGAAATAAATAAAAAATAGTTCTATCGACTCACCGTTACCAAGTTGGTAGCGGTGAGTTTCTTTATGCAGCATACTTTGCTTTGTATTTTTGAATTCGTTTGTTCTCCGGAATTGGATACAAGACAGTCTTATCAGTGTTTAGTGCTGCCATGCGGACTTCCATTGGAGTTTGGTTTCCAAACCGTTCTTGGAAACGCTCGTAGTTGTAGAAGTGGATGTATTTCTCAATGGCAGCACGCAAGGACTTCTCCTCCTTGAATGCCTGTAAGTAGTACATTTCAGATTTAATGATTCCCCAGAAACCCTCGGTCGGTCCATTGTCAATGCAGTGTCCCACACGAGACATGGATTGCGTCATTTCGTGGTTCTTCAGCTTGGATTGAAACGCAGGACTGGTATATTGGAAGCCACGGTCTGAGTGGAAAATTTAGCGTCGGGGTTGTTTACAATGGCTTTATCGAAGGTTTGGAATACCAATCTATTATCATTACGGCGGCTTATAACATAAGAAACAACTGAACGGTCATATAAATCCAGAATCGCACTGAGATAGATTTTGTGGCATACTGGACCGTCGTACCATTTGAACTCCGTTACATCTGTTACCCATTTCTCATTCGGCTTGGATGCATAAAAATCACGCTTCAGAACGTTTTCTGCTGTTCTTTCTGGTGTGGATTTCCTATATTTCTTCGGTTGTTTACGGATGACCGAATGCACGTTAATGGCCTGCATGATCCGATGGATCCTGTTCTTGCTGAAGCAAGTCCCGTTAAGGCGGTTGATCCATGCAGTCATCCGGCGGTACCCCAAGATGTGGTTATAGTTTTCGTCGTACTCTCGGATTAGCTCGGCTAAAACAAAGTTCTCCTGCTCTGTTTGCGGCACTGAACGATGCAGCCATTTGTAATAGGCCGCTTTTGAAATTCCCAATTGACAGCACATCCAACGGATACTCCAGCCTTTTTCTGCATGAAGGCTCTGAATAGTCAGGTATTTTGACTCGAAGCGAACCCTGCCCAGCCTCACATCCTTTCGAACTTTTCGACTTTTTTTAGTAGTTCAATCGTCCTTCTTTCGTCTTCTAACTGGCACTTTAGTCGCAGATTTTCCCGGCGAAGGCGTTCCAGTTCGTCCACTTCATCATCTGTTTTGTGATGGCCGCGCTTGTCCACAAGTCCCTCTTCACCTTCAGAGAGATACTTCTTCACCCAAGCGTAAACCTGACTGTAGGAAACATCGTAGAGCACCGCTGTACCGTTGTAATCCTTGCCATGGTCAATGCAATACTCCGTGATTTCTTTGCGCTCTGCTAGTGTCGTTTTTCTTCCTGTGTTTGCCATATGCATCCTCCGTTTCGGATCGTAGTCCGTGAGTTCTTCATTGGCATTATAACGCTGAATCCATCTTCTGAGTACCCGTTGATCTGAGATGTTGTACTTTGCCGCAATTTCATTCAAACAGCCTTCGCCTCTAAGATATGCCTCAACACTCTGCAACTTAATTTCTCGTGAATAACTCAATGTTTTGGTCTCTTTTACAAACGCTGCTTTGCCGTTAACCTCATACTGAGGGATCCACTTGTATATTGTATTTGGATTCATTCCGTAGACAGCTCTCAGTTGAGAATGGGTAACCGTTCCAGATAGAAATGCCTCAATTATTTCAATCTTCTTTTCTGCTGTAAATTTCAGCTTAGACACAAAAGATCCTCCCAAAGTAGATTGGATATTTCCTTGGTCTACTTTAGGGGGATCCTAACATTATGACAGGTTGGGGTTAAATGAAGAATATATTGAGATTCTGGGGAATAAGGTACAGATGAATACAATTCCCGTACGTCCCGGCAGAAACGTAGCCATGATCTGCGAATCGGCAGCCATGACCAATCGACAGAAAAAGATGGGCATGAATACGGCACAGAAATTCGCAAATCGTATTGGCAAATGATAAAGAGGTGAAACCATGGAGAATTTGATACAGGAACTGCGGACAAGGCTGGGAGAAGAAGGGCTGAAGCTGCAGGAACCCATGAAAGAGCATACCACATTCCGTGTGGGCGGCCCTGCGGATCTGTTTCTGATGCCGAAGGATGCAGAAGAACTGAAGGATGCCCTCGGTATTTTAAGAAAGTATAACATGCCTGTGATGGTCATCGGCAATGGCAGCAATCTTCTGGTGCGTGACAAAGGTATCCGCGGTGCAGTCATCCAAATTTATAACCGTATGGCAGAGATTACAGTGGATGAGGATATCATCGAAGCCAAAGGCGGTGCGCTCTTGAGCGCGGTGGCGGCGAAGGCTGCAGATGCAGGACTGACAGGTATGGAATTTGCCAGCGGTATTCCCGGCAGCATTGGTGGTGCGGTCGTGATGAACGCAGGAGCTTATGGCGGGGAAATGAAGGACGTTCTGGTCAGTGTGGACGTGCTGACAAAAGATTTGGAAATTGAGACCATTCCTGCAGAGAAGCTGGAGCTGGGATATAGACACAGCATCGTGCCTAAAGCAGGATATATTGTTCTGGGGGCGAAAATCAAGCTGGAAAAAGGGGAAGAAGCATTGATCCGTGGCCGTATGGCCGAGCTGGCAGAGCAGAGACGGGGAAAACAGCCGCTGCAGTATCCCAGTGCAGGCAGTACATTTAAACGTCCAGCAGGCTATTTTGCCGGAAAGCTGGTGCAGGATGCGGGCCTGAAGGGAAAAACCATTGGTGGCGCGCAGGTATCTGAAAAACATTCCGGTTTTCTGATCAATATTGGCGGCGCAACCGCACAGGATATTTTGGATTTGATCGCTTTCTGTCAGAAGGAAGTGAAAGACCAGTTTGGCGTTGCGCTGGAAACAGAAGTAAAAATCGTTGGGGAAAAATAACAAGAGATAAGAAAAGTGAAGGGAAGGCGAAAGCATATGAGATTTGTCATCGTAACAGGTATGTCCGGAGCAGGAAAAACCTCCGTACTGAAATTTCTGGAGGATATCAACTTCTTCTGCGTAGATAACCTGCCTCCTGCATTGCTGCCCAAGTTTGCCGAGCTGTGCTATGAGCAGGAAGGGGAGATTGAACGGGTTGCCTTGGGAATTGATATTCGCGGCGGTAAACTGTTTAATGATCTGTTTGAAGTGCTTTCTTCTTTACAGGAAAAAGGCTATGAATACGAGATTCTTTTTCTGGATGCTTCCGATGAAGTGCTCATCAAGCGTTACAAAGAAACAAGGAGAAGTCATCCTCTTTCCAGAAACGGCTCCATTCAGGAGGGGATTCGGAAGGAAAGAGAAATGCTGCGGGATGTAAAGGCGAAGGCGACTTATATCATTGATACCAGTCAGGCATTGACCAGACAGCTAAAAGAACAGATCAACGGTATCTTTTTGGAAAATAAAAAGCATGAAAACCTGGTAATTACCATTCAGTCCTTTGGATTCAAATACGGTATTCCCACGGATAGTGATCTGGTATTTGACGTACGTTTTCTGCCAAATCCCTTTTATATTCAGGAATTAAAGGAATTGACGGGTAACGATGAACCTGTCAGCAGCTATGTGATGAATTTTGAAGAAAGTCAGATCTTCCTGCAGAAATTGCTGGATATGGTGGAATTTTTGATCCCTCTATATATTAAGGAGGGCAAAAACAATTTGGTTATCAGCATCGGTTGCACTGGCGGCAAGCATCGTTCCGTTACATTGGCAAATGCCCTTTATGCTGCTTTGGGGCAGGAAAAGCATATGCTTCTTCTGCAGCATCATGATATTGAAAAGGATGCAAGACATAAAAAATAAGCAAAATCTGGGGTTGTGAAAATTTTTAGAAAGGGGGGACAAATTTGTCATTTTCGTCTAAGGTAAAGGGTGAGTTGTCCCTTCATTTGGGGAATGGGAGACATTGTGAAATTGCAGAAACAGCGGCCATTGTCAATATCTGTGGTCATATCGCTGTTTTCATGGGGCATTTTTGTTTAAAAATACAGACGGAGAATTTTGTCGTCGCGAAAAAGTGCTTTACATTATTGAAAAATACTTTTAATATTATAGCGGACGTATCGGTCAGAAGCAGTGGACGCAAGCATATCTATACGGTGCTTGTAAAAAACTTTTCTCAGGCGGAGACCATTCTGAAGGCAACAGGAATGTTGGTTATGGAAGAAGGACAGATGACATTGAAGAAACGGATTTATCCGCCTGTGGTCAGCAGCATTTGCTGCCGCAGAGCATATATCCGCGGAGCATTCATTTCTGTTGGCTCGGTCAATGATCCTGAGAAGAATTACCACATGGAACTTGTTCTGGCAGATAAGTTTATTGCCGAGCAACTGCGGGAACTGATCAATTCCTTCGAACTGGATGCAAAGGTAGTGGAGAGGAAGGACCACTATGTTGTGTATTTGAAAGAAGGCGAGCAGATCGTGGATCTTTTGAATGTGATGGAGGCCCCCCTTGCGTTAATGGATTTGGAAAATGTCCGTATCGTCAAGGAGATGCGTAACGACATCAATCGAAAGGTCAACTGCGAAACGGCAAACCTGAATAAGGTTGTCGGTGCAGCAGTGAAGCAGTTGGAGGATATTGAATATATCGAACAGACGATTGGGCTTTCCCGGCTTCCCGAACAGCTGGAAGAAATTGCGCGTCTTCGATTGGAATATCCTGATAAAAGTCTGAAAGAACTTGGCTCTTTCTTGTCTACACCGGTTGGGAAATCTGGTGTGAATCACAGGTTGCGTAAAATCAGTACTATTGCCGAAGTGCTTAGGGAAGGTAAAGGTAAAGGTGAAGTAGAATGACACAGAAATCCATCGTAATCAAATCTGCTCTGGATGCGAGACAGGCTGCTTATTTCGTACAGACTGCCAGCAAATTTGAAGCAGAAATTCATGTAAGCGTTGATGAAAAGAAAATCAATGCAAAAAGCATCATGGGCACCATCGCTCTGAATATGCAGGAAGGCCAGAATGCTGTGATCACAGCAAATGGCAAAGACGAAGCTACAGCAGTGGAAGCACTGTCTGCAGTACTGGCATAATTGATTGATATTATTTTTCGTTGTACATATGAGAAAAAAAGCCCCGCAGCCTTTGTGTTCGTGGGGTATTTGATTTTTTACGGCTTTTTTAAACAGGAAAAATCGAAACGAATTTTTCAGGAAACACTATTGACAAACAAAACCGAGGTGCTATAATAACGATATCCAAAACAAAAACCGATGATTAAGAGGAGTAGCCTTTCAAATCAGCTTTCAGAGAGCCGCAGATGGTGGGAGCGTGGCAGCAGGAGGATTGGTGAATGGACTTATGAGGGCGGCCGAAAGCGAGAGTGAGTAGTAGCCGACGGGGAGCGCACCCGTTATCAGAGCGAGACTGTATGGCTGTACAGTGATATGAGCGGATGATTTTTCATCAATTTGGGTGGTACCGCAGGATTTTCAAGTCTTGTCCCATAGGAATATGGGATAAGACTTTTTTTATTTCTTACGGAAGAAAAAATAGCTCATAGAAACAGCTGAGATGAGACGAGAAAAGAAAGAAGAAACAAAACAAGATCAGAAAAGGAGCGATAATTATGAAAAAATTTATGGCAATGACAATGGCAATGGTACTGGCAATGGGTACACTGACAGGCTGCGGCAGCAGCAGTGAGGATGCGGCAAACGGCGATATTCCCGTGATCGGCATTTCCCAGTATGGGCAGCATGCATCTCTGGATAACTGCCGTGAAGGCTTCCTGCTGGGGCTGGAAGAAGCAGGTCTGGTGGAAGGCGTTGACTTCGAAATCGATTACCAGAATGCAGGCTTTGATGATAATATTGCAACACAGATCGCCCAGAATTTCTCTGCAAATGATGTGGCTCTGATGTGTGCCATCGCGACACCTTCTGCAACAGCATGTTATGCAGCAGCAGAGGATAAAGATATTCCAGTTATCTTTACAGCGATCACAGACCCCGAGCAGGCAAAACTGGACAGCGGTAATATTACAGGTACCAGCGATAAATTGCCCATCGAAGCACAGCTGCAGCTGATCCGTGAAATGCAGCCTGATGCGAAAACCATCGGTATCCTGTACACAACAAGCGAACCAAACTCTGTTTCTGCAGTGGAAGAATATCAGGCAAAAGCAGCGGATTATGGTTTTACCATTGAAGCAGTTGGCGTAATGCAGCAGGCAGAAGTAGTGCAGGCGACAGATACGATCCTGAAAAAAGGCGTTGACTGCCTGACAAATCTGACAGACAATAACGTAGTAGGCGTTTTGGATTCCATTCTGGAAAAAACAAATGACGCAGGCATCCCTGTTTACGGCAGTGAAATCGAACAGGTGAAAAAAGGCTGTGTGGCTTCTGCAGGTATCGAATACGTTGGTCTGGGCAAACAGACAGGCCTGATGGCAGCGAAGATTTTGAAAGGCGAAGCAACAGCAGAAGAAATGCCTTATGAAACAGTAACAGACTTTGAAATCTATGTAAATCCCGATGCAATGAAAGCACTGAATCTGAACGTAACAGTTAACGGTGCAAAAGATGTAACAGCAGAATAAAACTTTCTGCATAGAAAGAGGTTGTAACTATGATGGATTTAATCATCAGTACGGCGACGCAGGGCTTTATTTATGCCCTGCTCTCCTATGGTATCTATATTACATATAAAATCCTGGACTTTCCCGATCTGACGGTAGACGGCAGTTTCCCGCTGGGAGCAGCGATCACGGCAGTTCTTCTGGTAAAGGGGGCAAATCCCTTTGCAGCGATGCTGGCGGCCATTCTGGCGGGAGCGGTAGCAGGCCTTGTCACAGGTGTCATCCATGTGAAATTCGGCGTGAGAGACCTTCTGGCAGGTATCATTACCATGACAGCTCTGTTCTCCATCAATCTGCAGATTGCAGGTTCCAATCTGGCGGTGGAACGTGCCATGGATACGATCTTTACATCCGGCCCTATCATGGCGATCATGGGAAATTCTTCCCTGATGCTGCGTAAATTTGTGATGTCTCTGATCGTAGCAGTTCTGTTCAAGTTGATTCTGGACTGGTATTTGCGTACAAAGAGCGGTATGCTCCTGAGAGCTGTTGGCGATAACAGCACATTGGTCACAACGCTGGCAAAGGATAAGGGGATCGTAAAAATCCTTGGTCTGGTCATTGCCAATGGTCTGGTGGCATTATCCGGTGCAATGGTATGTATGGAACAGAGAGCCTTCTCCAGTACTATGGGGACCGGACAGATGGTATTCGGTCTGGCGGCGGTTATCATTGGTACAACGCTTTTCAGAAAAATGAGCTTTGTCAAAGGCACAACAGCTGTTCTGGCGGGCAGTGTGTTCTATAAAGCATGTATTCAGGTGGCGATCAGTCTGGGTCTGCCTGCAAACCTGATGAAACTGGCAACAGCAGTGCTGTTCCTGTTGGTTCTGGTTCTGGGCAACAGACGGAAAGGTGGTGCGGAAAATGCTTGAGTTGAAACATATCAAAAAAATCTATAACCCCGGCACGATTTCCGAAACCCTGCTGTTTGAAGATTTCAACCTGACTGTGCCCGACGGGGAATTCCTTTCTATCGTAGGCAGCAACGGTTCCGGTAAAACATCTATGCTGAATATCATCTGCGGCAGTATTCCCATCCAGAGCGGTGAAGTTCTCATTGGAGGCAAGGATATTGCAAAAATGAAGGATTTTCAGAGATACCGTACCATTGGTCGTGTGTATCAGGACCCTTCTGCAGGCACATGCCCGAATCTGACTATGTTGGAAAATATGTCTCTGGCTGATAATAAGGGCAAACCCTTTGGTCTTGGCAGAGGTGTTAACAAGGCGCGGGAAGAATATTACAGGGAACAGCTTTCTATTCTGGGGCTGGGGCTGGAAAATAAGATGGATGTAAAGCTGGGGGCTCTTTCCGGCGGACAGAGACAGGCAGCGACCCTCATCATGGCAACGCTGACGCCCATTGAGTTTCTGATCCTGGACGAACATACGGCAGCCCTTGACCCGAAAACAGCGGATATTATCATGGAACTGACAGATAAGGTCGTAAAAGAAAAGAAACTGACAGCCATGATGGTAACCCATAATCTGCGCTATGCGGCGGATTATGGCAGCCGACTGATCATGATGGATAAAGGTCATATCGTGCTGGATAAGGGCGGCGAAGAAAAGAAAAATACAAAAGTAGAGGATATTCTGGACATCTTTACGGAAATCAGTATCGAATGTGGGAATTGACAAAAAAACCCTCAAACCAAATGGTTTGAGGGTTTTTGTATGTCATTTAACGTCTGCGACCGGAGGAATTTCTTCTTTTGCGTCTGTTTTTTCTGCGTTTTTTATACTGCAGATAGCCGATGGTGCGTGTAATGGAAACCAGTAAAACTAAAATAAGAATCACAATACCTGCGCCGATACCGACTTTTTTTAAAATACCTGTCAGGGAGGAAGCATCCAGTTCTTCTTTTTCTGCATCAGTCAATCCATCAATAGCATCCTGAGACACCAGATCAACGGTTTTCAAAATTTCGCCGTGGAGGGAGATATCTAATGTGCCAATGGTTTGACCGGCTGTGATAGGTGCTTTTATGCTTTCGGGAAGATTCTTTTCTACGGTAATGTCAGAAATATCTGTGCCCTTGGGCAGGGTATGGTAAACATCCTCTGCAGGGGAAACGGTAATGGTACCGCGTTCTACAGCCTTGTCTTTATAGGTTTCTGTAACTTTTACAGTAAATGTATGGTCTGCGGCAGAAAGAATTTTTGCAGATTCGTAGTTGGCAAAGCCGTAGTCGAAAAGGGCGGCGGTATCCGTATAATGTTCCGCACCGTTACATTTCATGACAACGGCGATCAGTTCCATGCCGTCTCTTTCTGCATAAGTCACCAACGTGTTCAAAGCCTCGGAAGTGAAGCCTGTTTTGCCGCCAATGGCATCTTTGTAATAATACAGAGAATTTTCGTTCAGCATCTGATGCTGTCCATGAAGATAGCGCACCTCTGTCTGTTTATTGGTAGGCGGAATCTCATAATAGGTTTCGCTCATCATGGAACGGTATTCCTCATGCTTCAACAGTTCTTTGGCAATGAGAGCCATATCATAGGCTGTTGTATAATGGTTTTCATTATGAAGGCCATTGGCATTGAGGAAGCTGGTATTTTTACAGCCCAGTTCTTTTGCCCGCGCAGTCATGTGTTTGGCAAAGGCTTCTATGGAGCCGTCTACATATTCTGCCACACCATTGGAGGCTTCATTGGCGGAGCGCAGGATGATGGCCCGCAGCACCTGTTCCAGAGTCAGGGTTTCGCCTTCCTGAATGGCGATGTGGGCACTGCCGGATTCGATAGAATAGACCGCATCATGAGAGAATGTGATCTTATCCGTCAGTTTGCCATGTTCCAAGGCCAGCAGGATCGTCATCAGTTTTGTGATACTGGCAGGGTACATTTTCTGATCGGCGTTTTTTTCGTATAAAATTTCACCGCTGGCGGCGTCCATCAGGATTGCTGTTTCCGCAACGATGGCAGGGGAAGATTGATTTGCAGTTGTTTCCGGTGTTACTTCTTCTGCGAAGGCAGAAAAAGTGGGTAATATCATGGATAAAGCCATTAAAACTGGCAGAAATCTTTTTTTCATGGGATTCTCCTATTATTCTTTCCATAAGTGGTTTGAAAATTTATGTTAAATGTGATAGACTACTATATAATGGATAATTATGTGCATCAAATGCTTTGTCACAATAAATTACTATACCATATTTTGTGAAAAAGAAAAAGAGGTTTGGATTAAAGTTGCGTGAGAAAACCTTGAGCGGAAAGCGAAATAAAGAAAAATATAAATTCCTGGCAGTAGTGGCATTTTTTCTTGTCAGCGGTATTCTGTACAGCCATAGTTTTTATAGCGGTACGCTGGATATGGGCCGAGAGATCTCTGCGGATGAGATCGGCGTGGCAGAAGGAACCCTGACACCCGCGGAGGATCTGCTGGGAAAAATCAATATCAACACTGCTGCTGCGGAAGAACTGGTTTCTCTTTCCGGTATTGGGGAAGGGCGTGCAGCGGATATCATAGCATATAGAGAAGAAAATGGAGCATTCAGCCGTATCGAGGATATTATGAAGGTGTCCGGCATCGGCGAAAAGACTTTTGAAGAGATAAAAGAACAGATCACAGTGGGAGAATAAGGAGGCTTAAAAATGGCTTATCAGATTTTGGTAGTGGACGATGAAAAATTGATCGTAAAGGGCATTAAATTTTCTTTGGAGCAGGACGGTATGGAAGTCACAACGGCCTATGACGGGGAAGAAGCGTTGCAGAACATCAAGGAGAAGAATTTTGACCTGGTAGTGCTGGACGTGATGCTGCCCAAGATGGATGGCTTGGAGGTTTGTCAGCAGACAAGAGAATTTTCTCAGGTGCCGATCATCATGGTAACGGCAAAGGGGGAAGATATGGATAAGATCATGGGGCTGGAATATGGTGCGGATGATTATATTACAAAACCCTTCAATATTCTGGAACTGAAGGCAAGGATCAAGGCGATCCTGCGCCGCAGCGTAAAGAAAACAACGGCGGCACCGGAGGCAAAACATTCTTTGAAGGCAAGGGATCTGGAACTTGCTTTTGACAGCAGACGTGTTTTCGTCAGCGGCAGAGAAGTGAACCTGACAGCCAAGGAATTTGATCTCTTGGAACTTTTGATGGAAAATCCCGGCAAAGTATATAGCAGAGAAAAACTTCTGGATACCGTCTGGGGCTTTGATTATCCCGGTGATGTCAGAACGGTGGATGTACATGTGCGCCGTCTGAGAGAAAAAATCGAGGTAAATCCGAGCGAGCCCAAATATATCTTTACAAAATGGGGAGTTGGTTACTATTTTAATGAATGAGAACCTATGGAAAAAAACACCATTCCTTTCTTTGCGCTGGATTCTGCTGGCGGCGTATGCATTGGCAGGCATCATTCCCTTGCTGCTTCTGGCAAGTACCATGCTCCATTCTGTGCAGGATTATTTCATAGAGGAAAGAAAGAAGGAATTGCTAAGTCAGGCCAATGTTATCTCAGGGCAGCTGACTTCATCCGGTTTTCTCTTTAATGAGGAGAATAGAGGGGATATGGAAGAAATTATTCTGGAGACCAGCCAGAATGAAGGATATCGTGTATTGGTTCTGGATTCTTCCTGTGTGGTGGTTTATGACACAGGGTATGAGGATATTGGCAAGACATACCTGCTGCCGGAAGTGGTGCAGGCCATGGACGATAAGGATACGGCAAAGGAACAGGAAAACGGTGCGGTTTATGCGGCGGCCTCTGTGATGGGACTGAGCAATCAGCGCAGTGGGGTTGTTCTGATTGTAGATGGTATGCAGAATGTACAGGATACCGTTGGAGATATTGGACGGGAAGCTTATCTGCTTTTGGCCTGCATCGTGGTGTTGCTGTTTATCATCATGGTAGTCGTATCCAAAGTATTTACAGAACCTGTAAAAAACCTGATCGGTATCATCAAGGAAATGTCGGAAGGGCACTTTGAAAGACGCGCCAAAGTGGAACAGCGGATGCACACGGAACTGGTCGATCTGGCTCTGGCCTGCAATCAGATGGCAGACCAGCTGGAAAAAGTGGAATCTACCCGTCAGCAGTTTGTATCTAATGTCTCCCATGAATTGAAAACACCACTGAGCTCCGTAAAAGTGCTGAGTGAATCTATTTTGTTGATGGAAGATGTCCCCAAGGAAATGTATGTGGAATTTCTCCATGATATCAATTCCGAGGTAGACCGTATGACGGCGATCATCAATGATCTGCTGACATTGGTCAAACTGGATCAGAAGGAGATTCCGCTGAATTTCCAAGAGATCGATCTGAACCAGCTGATGGCGGGGATCAACAAGCGTTTGCAGCCTTTGGCAGATGCGAAAGGTGTTTCTCTGGAAGCGGATTATCTGAAGGAGATCACTGCGGATGCAGATGAAATGAAGCTTACCCTTGCCATATCCAATCTGGTGGATAATGCCATTAAATATACACCGGAGGGCGGTACGGTAAAAGTGACATTGGATGCAGACCATCAGAATGTTTTTATCACCGTAGCAGATACGGGCATCGGTATTCCGGAAAAAGAAGTAAACCGTATTTTTGAGCGATTCTATCGTGTAGACAAAACAAGAGACAGAGAAACCGGCGGCACGGGCCTTGGTCTTTCCATTACCCATGCGACCATTATGATGCACAAAGGCAGCATCAAAGTGAACAGCAAGGAAGAAGAAGGGACTACCATTCTGGTACGCATCCCTCTGAAGCAGCAGCCTGCAGCACAGGTATAAAGGAGGTAACCAAATGGCACTGCGAGAAACAAAAATTCGAAAAGCCATTGTCATGGTCATTGTATTGATCGTGCTGGTTCCCTGCGTATTTTTGCTGTATGATTCCATCGTTGCCTCCGGCGAGGAAAAAGTGGAATTTTATTATATGTCAAACGAAGGCGTGATGCAGCCGACAAAAAAAGAGATTCGTGGGGAAAATACAGAGGATATTTTGGTGACAACACTGAATACCCTGAAGAATGATATTACTGCAGAGGGGATGCTACCTTCGATTCCCAAAGAGGTGGAATTTCTCTCTGTTGGTGTGGTAAATGATAATGCAGTCATCGATATGTCCAATGGATATTACAGAATGAAAAATACAGAGGAAGTGATCTGCCGTGCTTCTATCGTCTGGACACTGACTTCTCTGGATTTTATCGAAGGTGTTGTGTTAACGGTGGAAGGGCAGCCGTTAAAAAATAATAACGGAGAAGAGTTTGGCCCTATGAACCGCAGTAATGTGGTTATTGCGCCGGAAATTTCTGCGGAAACAACAGAATATGCGATCCTGACCCTTTATTTTGCCAATCGTGATGGTACGGATCTGATCACAGAGGAACGTGTGATTGAGGTAAATGCAAATCAAACCGGTGAAAGAACAGTTCTGGAGCAGTTGATTGCAGGGCCTGAGGAGTTGGATGCGCAGCGTACAGTTCCTGTGGAAACGAAAATCAGAGATGTGACAACGACAAAGGATGGTATTTGTTATGTGAATCTGAGTCAGGACTTTGTAGCAAAACATGTTGGCGGAGAAATGGCAGAAAAGCTGACGATCTATTCTATCGTCAATTCCCTTTGTGAATTAGATCATATTGAAAAGGTGCAGTTCCTGATCGAAGGGAAAAAGGTAGATAAATTCAAAGAAAGTCTGGAAATTAAAACACCTTTTGCAGCCATTAGCAGCCTGAAAGCATTGGGGAAAGATCGGGAGTAAAACAGTATGAAAAGGACGGCTGTTTGGGCAGCATTATTTACGATTTGTGGCATTTACCTGAGACTAGGCAGATCAGAATTGATCTGTCTGGTCTTTTTTCTTTTTCTGCTGCTTTCCTTGTTGCATTTTGTGGTAAAAACAGGAAAAATAAGATATGTTCTGTTTTTGCTGTTTGGGATCGTAGGATTTCTGATGGCAGGACACAGCGCAGAGAAAGAAACGGCGGAAACCTCTTTACTTGGCATAGCAGAGGGGCAAGGTATGATAAAGGAAGCGGGACTGACTGATTCGGGCAATCAGAAATTGACCGTGCAATGCGATTTAGAGGATGAAAGGGGATATTCTCTGCAGCAAGTGAAATTATATGTGATCTGGTCAGGAGAAGAAGAATTCAAAGGGGGAGATCAGGTTTGTTTTGAAGGAGAGCTGATTCCCTTTTACAAGGCATCTGTGCCCGGTGGATACGATGAGGAACTGTATCTACGCACCAAAGGCTATGAAGGGAAAATGTATCCGCAGGAAATGAAATATTTGGGAGAGGATTATTCTCTGCAGTCTCGGCTGGGAAGGATAAGGATGAATGTGCATGAAATGTTGGACAGCATTTTACCGGCCAATGAAAGTGGAATTATGAAGGCCGTGCTGACAGGGGACAAGGGGGATATCCCTGCGGAAAGCTATCGCCTTTACGCACGGGCAGGAATCGTTCATGTTCTTTGCATTTCCGGGTTACATATGTCTGTATTGGCATTATATGTGTCGCTTTTTATGGAGAAAATACTGAAACAGACGAAACGGGTTTCTGCAACGGTAACGATGATGGCGGCGTTGTCTTTTCTGCTGTTTATCGGTTTTACGCCTTCGGCAGTCAGAGCGGTTACAATGATTTGCGTAGTGATGACGGCTAGAATTTTGTTCCGCAGTCATGACAGGCTGAATGAAATTGCCCTTGCAGCATTGCTGATTTTGTTCATAGAACCCTTGTATCTGTTTCATAGCGGTTTTCAGTTGTCTTTTATGACGGTGCTGGGGCTTTGTATTGCTGCGGAACAGATAGAACGGAAACGCAGAGAGGGCAGAACATGGAAGGATGATCTGCGGGAAGGCCTGTGCTTTTCTTTGTATGCTTCTTTGTTCAGTTTTCCTTTGGCGGCATATTATTTTTACTATATATCATTGGCTGGCATCCTTGCTAATCTGGTGATTCTCCCGCTGAGTGGTCTTCTGTTGGGACTGTGTATTGTGAATGCGTTTTTAGGAATGCTCTGGATTCCTTTGGGGGTATTTGCGGCAGGTAGTGTCTATGGGATTCTGAAGATCTTTGAAATGACCTGTACCCTTCTGTTGCACCTGCCGTTTGCCTATGTTCTGGTGGGGCGGCCGTCGGAAGGGGTTATCCTCCTGTATTATGGGTTGTTATTTTTCTGGCTGAAATATGCCGAAAGAAGAGGCAGCTGGAAAGGGGCAGCCATCCTTTGTATTGCTCTCTGGTGCGCTGTCTTTGAAAATCAGTTGTTCCGTAAAGAAACAACCGTTACCTTTCTTGATGTAGGACAGGGCGATGCGGCAGTGATCCATACATGGGAAGGAAAGACATATCTGATAGACGGCGGTGGGATATACGGAAAGGAATTTGGTGAAAATATTGGGAATACAGTTCTTTTGCCGTATCTGGAATTTCTTGGGGTATCGGAGGTCGAAGCAGCCTTTCTTTCCCATCCTGACAGTGATCATATGACAGGATTGCTGGAAATAATGGAGTATATGCCGATGAAACGTTTTTATCTGGGAGAATATCCCTATGAAGTTACAAAAGATTTTGTATTTTTAAAAGAAATGCTGGAAAAATACCAAACAACGCTGTATACTGTGGATGATAGGAGTTGTACCCCTGATGGGGAGTGGAACTGTCTTGCGCCTGTGTCAAAGATTTCCTTTTCAAAAGGAGAAAATAATCATGGTTCCATGATTCTAAAGTATACAGTGGGTGATACGGAAGTGTTGTTTACCGGGGATATGTCTTCGGAGTGTGAACAGCTTTTATTGAAAAAGGATGCAGATGTTTCCGCGGATATCCTGAAGGTATCTCATCATGGTTCCCAATATAGCTCGAATGAAGAATTTCTAAGGGCGGTAGCTGCAAAAGCAGCGGTCATCTCCTGCGGAGAAAAGAATCTATATGGACATCCCCATATAGAAACGTTGAAACGTCTGGAAGAAGCGGGAACGGAGATATATCGTACCGATATCTGCGGCAGTGTGCAGGTGAAACTGAAACAGGATGGTACATTTACGATAGAAACGATGGCGGAAAGGAAGCCGTTATATGAAAGAGTTAAAGAAACAGTGGAAAAATGGTGAGTTTGGTCGATGCTATTTGTTTTTTGGTGCAGAGACTTACTTGATCAGGGATTATGAAACAGCTTTGACCAAAGCGATCCTTCCCGAAGGGACGGAGATGATGAATCACGATATTTTCGAGGAGAAACGTGCCACAGCGGCAGCCATTATGGATGCGGCGGAAACCCTTCCTTTTCTGAATGACAAACGTTTGGTAACAGTCAGAAACAGTGAATTTTTCCACAAGGGCGGCAGGAAGGAAGAGGCAGAAAGACTGAAGGAATTTCTGGCAGATCTGCCGGAAAGCGTATGTCTGCTGTTTGTCGAAGAAAAAGTGGAGAAAACCAGTGCTTTGTATAAGGCAGTGGTAAAACATGGACAAGCGGTGGAATTCAAGAAGCTGACAGAAAAGGATCTGGCTGCTTGGGTAAAGAAGGTCTGCAAGGATAACGGTATGCAGATGAGCGAGGGCGTACTGGGGCTGTTCCTGCAAACCGTTGACCATGATATGGAAAATATCGAAGGAGAATTGATGAAGCTGATCGCTTACAAGGGCGATGAGAATGAGATCAAAGCAGAAGATATTCGGGCCGTTTGTACTGTTTCGCTGGAAGCAAGGGTTTTTGATCTGGTGAAGGCGGTGGCGGAAAAGCGGCCGGAAAAGGCGGTGCAAATTTATCGTACCTTGCTTTCTCTAAAGGAATCACCGTATATGGTGCTTTCTCTGATTACTAGACAATTCCGTTTTATTCTGGAAACAAAATTGCTTTCTGAAAGTGGTTGTGCGAATGATGTTATTGCAGCAAAGCTGGATATCCGTGATTTTGCGGTGAAGGAATACCTCAGACAGTCCAAACGCTTCCCCGCAGCAGTTTGGAAGGAAGCCATGCGTGATTGTCTGGAAACGGATCTGAATATTAAACTGGGCAAAGCCGCGGAAGAAGCTGCTGTGGAATTATTGATCATCACATATGCAACAAAGTAATTTTGGAGTGTTTTTATGTTTTTCTCATTAAAAATAGAATATGTTGCGCTGATTTTAAATTGTGTGTTGCTATTTTTTTATTATGAAAAGAATATGCATCTGAATTTTAAAAAGAAATGCTTTCTGGCTTGTCTTGGCTTGTCTTTGTTTTCTGTTTTAGTAAACATTGCATCGGTCATGACATTGGGAAGGGTACCTGATCAAACGAGTTTCTTTTTGAATGCATTGTATTATCCTGCGATTATGGGGAATGCCTCTGTTCTGGCATTTTTCCTGTTTTATCTGATGTTTGAACATGTGCCCCAAAGAAAATGCAGTAAGATCGCTTATGGGATCATTGGCACGTTTCTGATGATTGTAGTGATCCTGACTATAGCCAATTTTCAGACAAATTGCCTGTTTACGGTGGAAAACGGTATCTATACCCGCGGACCTTTGAATGCTGTAGGTTATGCAGGTGTAGGGATCGAAATTTGCCTGCTGGTGATATGCTATTTTCGAAACAGAAGGTATATCAGCGCAGCCCTGACAAGGCTGATTGAGATGCTACCCATTGCTGTAACGGTTTTGATCCTCATTCAGCTGGTAAACAGAGATATCATGATGAATGGGATCACCAGTGCCATGGCAAATCTCATTTTGTTTATCATCAGTCAGTCCAGCCGTATTGAACAGGATTCTGTGACAGAACTGAAGAATCGATCTGCGTGTATTACTGATATTAACGGGAAGATCTGTAAAGGTGTCCCTTTCCAGTTTATTACTGTGAGCGTAAAGGATTTCTCTGCGGTGAACCGAAAATTCGGACATGTAGCGGGGGATGAGTTTCTTTATCATCTTTCCCGTTATCTGGAGGGGACTTTTCGGGAAGGAATGGTCTATCGCGTAGGCGGTGTGGAGTTTGCGGTGCTGATTCCTTTTGTATCCGCAGAGTATGCTGCCCATTGCTGTGAGGAGATCTATCATAGGTTTCAGAATAAATGGCAGGTCAGGGATGTGGAATATATTCTTCGTGCGGGTATCTGTGATATGATCTGCGAACAAGAGACTCAGGATGCAGCCCATCTGATCGAACAGATGCAGTTCGCTCAGGGGATTGTAAAGGAAAAAAAGGAATCCTGTATCCTTCATTTTGATGAAAGGGTGCGGGAACGTATGGAGCGAAGAAAATACCTGATTCGCCGTATGAAGCGGGCGATGAAGGAGGATGATTTCGAGATGTATTTTCAACCGATCTACAGTTGGAGGGAAAACGCGTTCCTTTCTATGGAGGCACTGTTGCGTCTCCATGATGCAGATGGTACACTGATCTCTCCTTCAGAATTTATTCCTGTGGCAGAGGAAGTGGGGATTATCGATCAGGTCGGATGGATTGTGCTGGATAAGGTCTGTGCGTTTATGAGCAGCCATTCTGATTTGGAAATGCGTACAGTTTCTGTGAATATGTCTATGCAGCAATTTATGAGCGGGGGTTTTGTAGATAGAGTAGAAGCCTGTCTGCAAAAATACGCAGTGGCACCTGATCGTATCCGTATCGAGATCACAGAGCGTATGATCTCGGAAAACCCGCAGCAAATGAGAGATACACTGCGTCAGTTGACAGAAAAGGGAATTCAGTTCTATCTGGATGACTTTGGTATGGGCTATTCCAATTTTGCGGGGGTGCTTTCGTTGCCGATTGAAACGATCAAGTTAGATTTAACATTGGTGCGTGGTGCTTTTGAATCGGAACGAAAACTGCTTGTACTGGAAAGCCTGATCGCGATGCTGCGCAAAGCGGGGTACAGCGTGATAGCGGAAGGTATCGAAACAGAGGAACAGGCAAATACCCTGCGGATTCTGGGGGCAGATCGTCTGCAGGGATACTATTACCACAGCCCCATGTCGGAAGAAGAAATCGTCAGCTTATTTCAAAAATAAAAGAGCCGAAAGGCTCTTTTATTTTATGATCTGATCTTTGATTTTCAGTTTTCCTTCGAACCCCTTTTCGTGGTCAGCAAAGGTAGAGCGGCGAACGGTATTTTTTCCGTATTTCAGCCGAAGAGCATCCATGGCGGCATCGGCTTTTTTCTGTTTGCTCCAACCCTCCTCTAAAATAGAAAGCTGGACACATTCCTCTGTGCAAAGTTTGCCTGCACGAACCCCAAGTAGCCGTAAAGGTTCTTTTTTCCATGCTTCATCAAAGATTTCCTTGGCAGTTTCATAGACAGCATTGGTACAGTCAACGGCGTTCATCAGTTGCTTCTGATGGGAATAGACCTTGAAATCGGCAGACTTGAGGGTGACAGCGATTTCCAGAGCGCAGCATTTATGTCCTCGCAGGCGCATGGAGACGGTTTCTGAAAGGGCAAGCAAGATTTTATAGGCCGTTTCCCTGTCTGTGACATCGAAGGAAGTCGTTGTGGAATTTCCGATAGATTTGATCTCTTCTGCTTTCCATTCAGGAACGACAGGGCTGTCATCGATGCCGTTGGCATAGGCGTGCATCATCTTTCCATAGCTTTTGAATTCCTTTTCCAGAAGGGGTAGGGGGAATTTTGCCAGATCGCCAATAGTGCGGATTCCCATCTGTTGCAGACGCGGTGCGGTACGGCGTCCAACCATGAACAACTCCTCCACAGGCAGAGGCCACAGCTTTTCTTCTATTTCTTCGGGAAAGAGGGTAATGAGTTTGTCGGGCTTTTCCAATTCACCGGCCATTTTTGCAAGGATCTTGTTACAGCTGACACCGATATTTACAGTAAATCCCAGTTCGTTCCTGATACGCTGACGGATTTTTTCTGCCGTTTCCAGAGGCGGCCCCAGAAGTTTTTCCATACCGGTGTATTCCAGAAAGCCTTCATCGATGGAAAATTGTTCGATACGGTCAGAATAATCATTGAGAAGTTCAAACATTTGTTTGGAATTCTGGGAGTATAAAGGAAAGTCCGGCGGAACACAGACCAAAGAAGGACACTTGCGCAAAGCCATGGCGATAGGTTCCCCTGTGACGATGCCATATTTCTTGGCAGGAGTAGATTTGGCCAGAACGATCCCATGGCGGCTTTCGCTGTCTCCTCCGACGATGGAGGGGATGGTGCGCAGATCGATTTCTTCCCCTTTATGCAGACGGTCAACAGCCGTCCAGCTTAAAAATGCACTGTTTACATCAATATGAAAAATAATACGGCTCATACTCCCTCAGCTCTTTCTTTAAAATGCGAATAGATGTTCTGTTTTTATTTTAGCAGAAAAGAGATTTCTAATCAATCCTCCATTGAAAGAAAATGAGTTCTCTTCTATAATGAAGAAAAAGAAAGAAAGGAATCGAATTTCATGAAATATAAAAGATCCATCGGCTGTGTCTGCGTAGGGCTGCTTCTGGCAGCGTTCCTCTATTGGCAGGACAACGGTCTGATGCTGACAAAAATGACATATAAAGGGGATATTCCCCCAGCGTTTGAGGGATACAAAATTTTACAGGTGGCAGATCTTCAAAATAAGGTTTTTGGCAGGGAACAGAAACCATTGCTGAAAAAGATCAGAGCATCTTCTCCCGATATGATTGTGATTACGGGGGATTTATTGGACAGGCATGAAAACAGAACAGATGTAGACAGTGCAATGGAATTGATTGATTCCATCGTTCATATTGCACCGGTGTATTTTGTTTCCGGCAACCATGAACACCAAAGCGGGGAATGGGAAACATTGCTGGAACGACTGGTAGCATCCGGCGTGACGGTGCTGGAAAACGGAAAATCCATCATTGAAAAAGATGGAGATACGACCACCCTCCTTGGGCTGGCGGATAAAAGCGTGAATCAGCACTATGACAAAATGCTGCATACGCTGATGGCAGGGCAGGAGGAAAGCTTCAATATCCTGCTTTCTCACAGACCGGAATTGTTTGAAACTTATGTACAGGAAAACATCGACCTTGCCTTTACAGGACATGCCCATGGCGGTCAGATCATTATTCCTTTTCTGAGACAGGGGATCTTTGCTCCCCATCAGGGCTTTTTTCCGAAATATACGGAGGGGATACATGAAAAAGACGGTACAGTGATGGTGGTCAGCCGCGGTCTGGGCAACAGCAGTTTCCCCTTCCGCATTTTCAACAGACCGGAACTGATTGAAGTGACTTTGACTTCGAAATAAGGCTGTACGGAAAAATGTTTTTATGTTAAAATAAACTGCTGAATATTATGAAGAAGAAAGGAGGATTCCCAATGAATCCCATCGTAACATTTGAAATGAACAATGGCGGCATTATCAAAGCCGAACTGTATCCTGAAATTGCACCCAATACAGTAAACAACTTCATCTCTCTGGTGAAAAAAGGTTTTTATGACGGAAAAATTTTCCACCGTGTCATCCGCGGATTTATGATTCAGGGCGGCTGCCCTGAAGGCACAGGCATGGGCGGCCCCGGCTATCATATCGCAGGGGAATTTAGCTGGGCAGGCTTTAAAAACGACCTGAAACATACCCCCGGCGTGCTGTCTATGGCTCGTTCCATGCACCCCCACAGTGCAGGTTCCCAGTTCTTCATCATGCACGAAACAAGCCCTCATCTGGATGGTCAGTATGCGGCATTCGGCAAAGTGATCGAAGGCATGGATGTGGTAAATAAAATCGCTGCAACAAAAACAAACAGACAGGACAGACCTGTGGAAGACCAGATTATGGTGAAAGTAACAGTAGATACTTTTGGTGTGGAATATCCCGAACCTCAGAAAATGTAATAGAGAAGTCAAGAAATATAGCCGGCGAATTTCTATGAAGATACGCCGGCTGTATGTATCCGGAAAAGATTTTAAAGGAATGAAATGCCAGACAAGCCGAAAATAAAAGCTTTTTACAGGGAATGATTTCTGTAGAAAAATTTCTCTTGCATTCTATTGGGTTTTGTGATAGTATATTCAAGCAGTCGATATGCGCTTGTGGCGGAACTGGCAGACGCATCAGACTCAAAATCTGACGCTGGTGACAGCGTGTGGGTTCGAGTCCCACCAGGCGCATAAATTTTTAGAATATTCAGGAATGTTGAATATTCAAGGGTTAGCCCGAAAGTGTTGAGAAATCAATGCCTTCGGGCTTTTCTTATTTCTATATCTGTGTGTATAATATACACCGAGATGTGAAGAAAAACACCCAAAAATAGAAGTGATGCAACTTTTGATGCAACTTTTTTGAGGGCGTGAATACCGCTGTATAACTGGGTTCCCGAGGGGTGGTAGTTCACTGAACGAAGGTCTGAGAAAAATATTCATTGATCTGGTCTGCGACTTCCTTCTTTTTCTCCTGCATGGTATGCTGATAGACTCTATGCAGCATATTTTCTGTTTCATGGCCCATCATTTCCATTGCGTATTTGTTTGGAACATTGTTTGCCAGCATAACAGATGCGTAATAATGGCGGAGAGCATGGAAGGTGCATTTTGGCACGCCAGATACTTTGATCATAGTCTCGAAGGAATCGGAGATCTGAGAAGGGGACAGAGGAACCAGCTTTTCCTTCTTGCCTTTTCCTTCTATCGCTCTGGTGATATCATCCTTGATCAGCGGTGGTATGATAAGATCTCTCCTGCCGGCCCTGGTCTTAGGAACCTTCTCTACCCATTTCTTTTCCGGAGAAAGTACGACAGATCGTTTTACAGACAGTTTGTTTTCCTTCAGATTGACATCCTCTACATAGATGCCACAGATTTCGCCCCTGCGAAGCCCCAGAAAGGCGGCAAGCTTTACGGCAAGGGAATGTTCGGCCGAAGGAGAAACGGCCAGTATACGGCTGATATCGCCTGCGGAGGGGATGGAAATATCCTGTTTTCTACAGTCGGGATAGGAGAAGTGGTGATGGAAGTTCGGAGCAAACATCTCCAGGGAAGCGGTGAGCAGGGCGTATATGTTTCGGATATACTTTGGGGAATGCTTTGCTGCTTCCTGATTGATCTCAGACTGGATCAGTTCGTTGGTCAGTTTGTTCAGGCGGATATGCCCAATGATGGGGTATTTGCTCCTCTGAATGATTTTGTAGGCTCTGATCGTTGATGGCGATAAAATATTCGACTTGATGTCAATGTACTTCTGTACGGCCTCAGAGACGGTCAAATCGTTAGGCATTTTCTCATGCTTATGATTGACTTCAAATTCTTTCGCCATCTGTTCGCATTCTTTTTTCTTTTCTGCAGTGAACCGCTGATAGATTCGTTTAGGCTTCCCATTCTGGGTGATGGTGTGGCTATAGACAAGGATCGTCCATGTGCCATTTTTGTTTTGCTTTGCTTCAGCCATAAAAAAAGACCTCCTTTATCTGTAAAATGGGTATAGCAAATAAGGCGGTCATGTGGTATTATGATTTTGCATACATCATAGTGGTATACCAATGCCGCTATATCCTCATCCTGTTGGCGCAGGGTGGGGATTTTTTATTTAATTAGAGATAGCGTTTTGCGGCTTCAATAAGCTCATCTTTATGATCGTAAATTTCATTTAGACTTTCGATATAATGACGAGTAAAGTTTTTGTTTTCGTCAGGAATATGAATTTGTTTTTTCTTTGTATCGAAATTCAAACGGCAAATGGGCTTTCTGTTATTGTCTTTATAAAGAATGCCAAAATAGCTTTCAGTGTCTCTATGGGCAATATCGTTTACATCTACGGTACCAGCAAGAATGCCACGGACAATATAGAATGCTTCAATTTCTTCCTGCGTAGTTACAACTTTGGATTTGTGTTCGTCAATTTCAACTGTATCGGGTGTATCTTCTTCTTTTTCTTCTGGTTCACTATCCTTCAGAGCGGAGGAGATTTTTTGGTTTACAAGATCATTGATAAAACCAGTAAGAGATCTTTTGACAACAGGACGGAATTTATCAATTACTTTCTGTGTTTTTGCGCCTTCGTATGTATTTGTCAGAATAAAGCGGATGAAGTCATCAGAGGGGTTTTCAAGTTCGGCAGTCAAAACACCCTTCATGAGGCTTGTGTATTTCAATTCGGAAGCTGTACTGAAAATATTGTCACTATCGAAATTGGATTTGCAGAATTTTTTCAGTTCAGCCAGCTGGTATTCTTTGATATCGTAAAGGTTGATTTCCAGAAAAGGAGAAAGGTCCATTTTGTTCGCTTCTTCTAGGTCTGTGTAGAATCTGTATACAATACCATTTGTAAGAATGCCGAATTTTGCAGCAGTTGCAGCGAAGTAACGGAAGAGCTGGGAACCATGTTTGTCTAGTTTTTCGCCACACCATTTACATTCTACGAGAATAAGAGGTTTGCCATCTTCCATAATAGCATAATCTACTTTTTCGCCTTTTTTGACGCCCACATCGGCTGTGAATTCAGGACAGAACTCTGCGGGATTAAATACGTCGTAACCAAGAAGCTGGAAGAAGGGAATGATCATTGACATCTTAGTTGCTTCTTCAGTTTGGATATTAGGTTGTACCTGTTTTACTCTTGTAGCAAATTGCTTAATTTGCTCATTAAATTCTGTTGACATAGTTGCCCCTCCTCTTAAATATTTTCTACATTGTCTCCGCATCACGGAGACTTTTTTTATTGTCGAAATCTCCCCTGCTGATATGTATCATCTCATGTTCTAGAGCTTTTTGTTGCTGCTCCACAGAGAGATTTTCGTTGATATAGATATTGAAAAAACCATCTGCGTCTTCAACGGTCACGCCCTTCGTGGTAAGGGGCAGATCGATAAAACGTACACAGTAGTCCAGATCAATCATCTCCTTTGAGAGCCTCGATGATTTTCACGGCTTTCATGATGTCCTCTTTCGTTGCCTTTTTGGATACGCTGAAAAGCGTTCTCATCTCAGGTCTTGTTTTCAGTTCTCCTAAGAGTTCCAGAGCCTCATCGTCTAAAACAATAGGATTATTTTCTTTGTCGACAACGTTAACGGGTTCTTCTTCTCTGCCCATTAAATAATCAACAGAAACGCCGAAGTAGTCAGCAATTTTTTGCAGAGTATCTGTTTTCGGAGTGCTTCTTCCGCGCTTCCAATCGCTCAGAGTTGATTGTGTTACTCCTGTTAACTTAGATACTTTATACGCCGTTAATCCATGTTTTTGTAATAATCTTTCAAAAATCTCATACATAAATTGTCCACCTTTCACAAACCGCAGACAATACTAAGTAAAACCGATAATTTATGTTGACATTATCGGAAATGTTTAGTAATATGGGATTACAAAGGAATTGCGTAGTAATTCCGATGGGGCTGCGGGAATGTTATATACTTCGTCTGGTAAACTTAGAATATCACATTTCCGTAGTAATTTCAATGGAATAATTACGGAAAGGCGGTGTAATAGTGTACGAAAAGTTTTTGGAATTATTGGGTAAGTGTAACAAAACGGCATATCAGGGAGCTAAAGATACGGGCATTTCCCAGTCCGTACTGTCGGACTGGAAATCTGGC
>CALFPN010000015.1 GCA_937919015.1 uncultured Clostridia bacterium | reverse complement strand
AGGATAAAACCATCTTCTCTTTGGATATGGGTGCGCTGGTTGCAGGTGCGAAATACAGAGGTGAATTCGAGGAGCGCCTGAAAGCCGTTCTTGCGGAAATCAAGAAGAGCGAAGGCCGCATCATTCTCTTCATCGACGAGCTGCACACCATTGTCGGTGCAGGTAAAACCGAAGGTTCTATGGATGCAGGCAACCTGCTGAAACCAATGCTGGCAAGGGGCGAACTGCATTGTATCGGTGCCACAACCCTGAATGAATACAGACAGTATGTGGAAAAAGACCCCGCACTGGAACGTCGTTTCCAGCCTGTTCTGGTCAGCGAACCTACGGTGGAGGATACCATTGCCATCCTCCGTGGTCTGAAGGAAAGATATGAAGTTTACCACGGCGTAAAAATTCAGGATCAGGCCATCATTGCAGCGGCAACCCTGTCCAACAGATATATTTCCGACCGTTTCCTGCCCGATAAGGCCATCGACTTGGTGGATGAAGCCTGTGCCATGATCCGAACAGAAATGGATTCCATGCCCATGGAACTGGATATCATCCAGAGAAAAATCATCCAGCATGAGATTGAAGAAGCAGCTCTGAAAAAAGAAGATGATAAACTGTCTAAGGAACATCTGCAGGAAATCCAGAAGGAACTGGCAGAAATGCGGGATGAATTTGCGGCACTGCAGGCAAAATGGCAGAATGAAAAGGATGCCATCGGCATCGTGCAGAAGCTGCGTGAAGAAATCGAGGAGGTCAACGCGGAAATTGAAGCAGCGGAACGAAAATATGACCTGAACAAGGCGGCAGAACTGAAATACGGCAAACTGCCTCAGTTGCAGAAGGAACTGGAAGAAAAGGAACGCTTTGCAGAAGAAAACAGCGGCAAAAATGTTCTGCTGCGAGATAAGGTAACAGAAGAAGAAATCGCCCGTATCATCGAACGCTGGACGGGGATCCCTGTATCCAAGCTGATGGAAGGGGAAAGAGACAAGCTGCTGCACATGGAAGATATCCTCCATGAAAGGGTGGTGGGTCAGGAAGAAGCGGTCACAAAGGTTTCCGAAGCCATCCTGCGCAGCCGTGCCGGCATCCAGAGTCCCAACAGACCCATCGGTTCCTTCCTGTTCCTTGGCCCTACTGGTGTGGGGAAAACGGAGCTGGCGAAAACACTGGCGGAATGTCTGTTTGATGATGAAAAGAACATGGTTCGTATTGATATGACGGAATATATGGAAAAATTCAGTGTGTCCCGTCTGATCGGTGCGCCTCCCGGATATGTAGGCTACGAAGAAGGCGGCCAGCTGACAGAAGCAGTCAGAAGAAAACCTTATTCCGTTATCCTCTTCGATGAAGTGGAAAAAGCCCATCCCGATGTCTTCAATATTCTTCTGCAGGTGTTGGATGACGGACGTATCACCGATTCTCAGGGCAGAACGGTGGATTTCAAAAATACTGTCATCATCCTGACCTCCAATCTGGGTTCTTCTTATCTCTTGGAGGGCATTGATGAAACAGGCGAGATCACCGATAGTGCCAGAATGGCAGTGGAAGGGATGTTGAAACAGTCCTTCCGTCCCGAATTCCTGAACAGACTGGATGAAATCGTCTTCTACAAACCCCTGACGAAGGATAACATCACCCATATCATTGATCTGATTCTGAAAGATTTGAACGGCAGACTGGCGGATAAGCAGCTGAAATGCGAACTGACAGAACGGGCAAAAAACCATATCATTGAAACAGGTTATGATCCCGCTTTCGGCGCAAGACCTTTGAAACGACTGGTACAGCGTCATGTGGAAACATTATTGGCAAGAAAGATTATTGCCGATCAGGTAGAGCCCGGCGCAGTGCTGACTGTAGATGTGGATGAAAACGAAAATTTCGTTGTTCTCTAAGAATTTGACCCCCTGTAAAAACAGGGGGTTTTCTTTTACTTGGAAATTGTATGCGTACAATTTTAAAAAATGAACCCGTACAATCTGTAACAATGGCAGGAGAAGGGTGTTCTGGCGAATATTGTCATGCTACAATAAAAGCCGAAGTAACAAGAAGAGGTGCCTGCTTGTGGGTTTTGGTGAAGATGCTTTCCAGATCCGGTGTGCGGGCAATTTAAAGGAGAGGTAAAAAAGAAATGAACAGTACATATTCTATCAAAGACCTGACAAAAACGGGCATGATGGCGGCACTTACCTTTATTGGTATTTATGCCGTTAAAATTCCTTCTTTGCATGGCTACTCTCACATGGGGGATTGCATGATTTTTCTGGGGGTATTGATTTTGGGCACCAGAAAAGGTGCACTGGCAGGGGGGATCGGTGCGGCATTGTCCGACCTTCTGGGGGGCTATATGCATTGGGTATTTCCGACCTTTTTTATCAAATACATCATGGCAACGATCATGGGTCTGTTTATTGATAAAATCATGCCGAATGTAAAAGGAAACTGGCTGATTGGTTCTATTGTAGGCGGCATTGTACAGATCGTTCTGTATACGGCAATAAAAGTTTTCCTGTTTGACTGGGCGTATGCCATCGGCAGCGTGCCCGGCTTAACCTCTCAGACCATCACAGGGATTGTTCTGGGGGCAGTTCTGGTAACATTGTTTCAAAAGGCAGGTATCCTGCAGAAATTAAAGGAGATGTAAGAAATGGATGGTAAGGAATTCAAAAAAATGGATGCCCATGCCCATATCGGAAATTTTGGTGGCTGGGCAGGCGTTGCAATTACTGCGGAAGAGCTGATTGCTCAGATGGACGAATACAATATTGAAAAGACCCTGCTCTGTGCGGAGCCAAATGAAGACTGTCTGGCGGCAGTGGAAAAATATCCGGATCGTCTGGTGGGGCTGGTATATGTGAACCCTCTGGAAGGGCAGAAGACCGTGGATAGGGTCTATGATTATGTACAGAATAAGGGCTTCAAGGGCATCAAGGCGAATCCCCTTCGCCATGCCTATGTGGCAGATGCGGAAGTGATGGACCCTATTATGGAGGCAGCAAAGGAACTGGATATCCCTGTTTTCATCCACTGCGGACATCCTCCCTATTCTCTGCCCTGGAGCATTGCTCTTCTGGCGGAAAGACATCCCGATGTAAAGGTGGTTATGATTCATATGGGCCATGGCCATGGGGTTTATATCGATGCGTCTCTGAAAATGGCCAGACGGTATCCCAATCTGTATCTGGAAATGAGCGGCATGCCTATGCCTTCCAAAATTAAGGAAGCCTATGAAACCGTAGGTGCTGACCGTATTATGTTTGGCACAGATGCGCCTTTTCACCCTGCAGCGGTGGAAAGCATGAAGGTCATGACTAGCGGGCTGACAGAAGAACAGATCAAGAATGTATTTTATCACAACTGTGCAAAACTGATGGGTTTTGAAAAATAAAAAAAGCGGCTATCTGAATTTCAGATAGCCTTTTTTTGCTGAATAGTCGGTGCTCCGTTTCACGTGCGCCCTTCTGCCAACAAAAGACTTTCCGTCTGTTTGTCGGCATTATGCTTCTGTTTTTGTGGCTGTTTTTGCAAAATGGCGCAGGGCACTCATGGTACGGATTTCATTGCCGTTTTCCGTGATGGTCTGTTTCACATCCTGAGGCAGGTCTTTATAGAATTTTTTTGCCCTTTCGTTGTTTAACAGCATATCAGCCAAGTCCCGATATTCTTTCCCAAACATCATATCAATCATCTCCTCTCAGTAGTTTTTCGGCATAGCCCCGCAGGTCTCTGTCATAGCGGATGTTGTCTCCTCTTTCTTCGATGGTTTCCCGTACATAATCGGGCAGAGAATCGAAGAAACGCCGTGCGGCAGGGTTTTGCTGCAGCAGGTCGTTGAGGTTATGGTATTTTTTCATCAATGTGATCACCTCATAGATAGGATGCACGAAAAAATCTGTTTCCATGCAACGCAGACTTGAGAAGCCATAGAAACTTGTGGTATGATTAAATTTAGAAAAAATTTGATTTTGAAAAGGTGAAATGTATGCTGAAAAAATATAGAACGATTCTGGCCCAGGCGGAAGCGGAGATTGTGGAGAAAAAATCCCGTTTCATCGCAACGGTTCGCCCTGTGAAAACAGAGGAGGAAGCCCGTGCTTTTATTGAAGAAATGAAAAAGAAATACTGGAATGCCACCCATAATGTATTCGCATACCAGATCGGGGAAAGAAATGAGCTGCAGCGTTTCAGTGATGACGGCGAGCCCCAGGGCACAGCCGGTATGCCTGTTCTGAGCGTTCTGAAGGGCGAGGATATTAAGGATACAGCCATTGTGGTGACCCGTTATTTTGGCGGCACACTGCTGGGCACAGGGGGCTTGGTGCGGGCCTATGGCAAGTCTGCCAAGGAAGGCATCCTTGCGGCGGGCATTGCGGAGCTGGTGCTCTATCGCAGATATTCCGTTGTGGCCGATTATACGGATTCCGGTAAGGTGCAGTATGAAATCCTGCAGGATGGACATGAGCTGTTCGATACCGTTTATACGGATAAGGTGGAATATATCGTACTGGTTGAGACCGACAATGCAGAGGATTTCGAGAAAAAGATGACAGAAATTTTTCGCGGGCAGCAGCCCTTTACCCTGCTGGAAGAGCTGTATGGCGTATGGCAGGATGGGAGATTATCTCTTTTGGAAGGAGAATAAGGCGATTTTCCTTGAATTACAGGGGAAAAAGTGATAAAATATATCGGTGAAATTTTATGGAGGAGGGTTCCACATGTCTGGACATTCTAAGTTTGCAAATATCAAACATAAAAAAGAAAAAAACGACGCAAAGAAGGGTAAGATCTTCACAATGCTGGGCAGAGAAATTCAGGTTGCTGTAAAAAGCGGCGGCCCCGATCCTGCGGTAAATGGCAAACTGCGTGACGTTATTGCGAAATGTAAATCCAATAATATGCCTAACGATACCATCGAAAGAAGTATCAAAAAAGCAGCAGGTAACGAAGAAGGCGTGGAATACGAAACAGTAACATACGAAGGCTATGGCCCCAACGGCGTTGCAGTGATCGTAGAAGTGCTGACAGATAACAGAAACCGTGCAGCTGCCAACGTAAGAAATGCCTTCACAAAAGGCGGCGGCAACATGGGCAACAGCGGTTGCGTATCTTTCATGTTTGATGAAAAAGGTCTGATCGTGATCGATAAAGAAGAAGTGGATATGGATGAAGAAGAACTGATGATGGCTGCGCTGGATGCTGGTGCGGAAGACTTCGCAGCAGAAGAAGACAGCTACGAAATCACAACCATTCCCGATGATTTCTCCGCAGTTCGCGAAGCTCTGGAAGCAGCAGGCATCCCCATGGCAAGTGCGGAAGTAACTATGATCCCTCAGACATATTCCGAACTGACATCTGACGAAGATATCAAGAAAATGAATAAACTGCTGGATCTCTTGGATGATGATGACGACGTTCAGAACGTTTACCATAACTGGGACGAATAAATATTCGTTGAAAAAGATGCAAAAACAGCATAAATTCAATATTCTTAAAATCGAGATGCATCGTTATACACTGATTTTTGTATAAAAAACCGCTCAGTGATGATGTTCTAAAGCCCTCTGATTATGGTGTACGACACACTATGATTAGGGGGTATTTTTATGAATCTAACCAAACTACTTGACGAATTTTTGATTGAAATGAAACTGCGAAACCGCACTGAAAGAACAATAAAAAGCGTCAGGAACAACAACAAACTATTTTTTAAATGGCTTGAAAATGAGTACAACATCACAGAAGTCGAAGAAGTGAAACGTATCCATGTGAAAATCTACATCCAATACAAACAAAGTCTGGGATTGAAACCTACATACATCAATAGTATCCTAAAAAATCTTAGGATGTTCTTTCGATATCTTGAGAATGAAGAATATATCAGTATCAATCCTGTGATAAAAGTGCCTTTTCAGAAAGAGGAAAAAGTTATCATTGAAACATTCACAACGGAAGAAGTCAGACGGATGCTGGCAGTATACGGATACACAAATTTTCTGGATGCAAGGAACAAGTGTATCATGATGATGCTGTTTGATACTGGTATCAGAAATTTTGAACTGTGTGAGATTCAGTGTGCAGATATCAGGGAAAGAACAATCTTGATTCATGGCAAAGGGAATAAACAAAGGCTTGTACCTATATCACCAGCACTCAGGAAATCAATGCTGAAATATGAAGCCAAGAGGGAGAAGTACATAAAAGAACGATATCAGGCAGAATACTATTTTCTGAGCCAGAAGGGGAGAAAACTAACCATTGAAGCCATTGAGAGGGTTGTCAGGGAATGTGGAAGGGCAGCTCATGTCAATGAACAGATCCGATGCAGTCCACACACCTGCAGACACACCTTTGCTCAGATGAACGTGAGAAATGGACTTGATGTGTATTCTTTATCTAGGATTCTTGGACATGAAAATATTTCTATCACAAAACGGTATTTGCAATCAATGAAGGATGATGATATTCTTGATATGGCTGTGATGGCAAGCCCGTTGATGAATTTATGAAAAAATATATTCTCCTATCTTTTTGTCGATTATTGGTATATAATATAATTAGAATACTGATGATTGGATTGGAGGGTATGTTATGCCAAAACTAATTAATGATGGCACAAAAAAGAATATTGTCTTGAATAAAATACAACAAATGGTTTCTAAATTAGATCAAATTGATTCTGATAAAGCTGTAAGACTTACTAATTGGCTTTTGGAGAAGACAGATTATTATTATAAAATTGAGAATAATCTTTTATTTCAAAAATATCCCAATAAAATTGGGCGTGGTGATATTGTGTTGGTGCAATTAGGAATGAATATCGCTCCAGAATTAAGTGACGATAATACTGGTAAACATTTTTGTGTTGTTTGGGCACAACAAGGAACGAATTTTATTGTTATTCCATTAACAAAACAGACTCAACCACCCTCTAATAAATTAGCTGTACCTCTTGGTGTTATTTCTGGAATGCCAAATGGAGTTGCAACATATGCGAAATTAGATGCAATTAGATCTGTTAGTATTAGACGTTTGTATAGAATACAAGGAATAACAGATGGAAAAATTACATTAAGTCAAGACTTACAAGACAATATTAGTAAATTATTTTTAAAGGAATTTGTAGGTATTGATAAGTTCACTATTGACAAAAATAATTTGGATAACGTATAATAAAGATACCAAATTATATTGTTGCTATAGCAACCAAGTTTTATTTTATATTGTAGCGTACGCTACCCATTAAATTAAATAAAAAGATTATCTTTTATGGTATATGTGGTTCGCATATACCTTTTTTCATATATCACTTCAATTTATCTCAAAATCCTAATGTACAACTAGGAGTTTAAAACATATCTCACACCCCTTGACTTATTCATTGTCGAAATACAATGTCCCTGAAATTAAACAATAATCATTGAATTTCTGGAAATGGTAGGGTATAATAGACGAAATATAGTTTGCATACTATAGTAGGCATTAAGGGGTGACAGGATGATAACATTACAACAGCAGGTAAAAGCAGCTTGTAATATTGCTGGTGTAAGTGTGACGGAACTTGGTAAAAAGATGGGGATGTCACAGTCAAATTTTTCTCAAAGATTGAAAAACGGAAAATTCACAAAAGAAGAACTTGCACAGATGGCAGATTTGTTAGGAGCAGAATTTCATTTTTATTTTGAATTTGAAGATGGTACAAAAATCTAAAGAACACTATACATGAGAATGTATGGTGTTTTTTTATGCCCACAAACATTAGAAAAAAGTGATAGAACATTAGAAAAAACTGTTTACAGAAAAAATACTGTGTGGTATAATACGCTCAAAGATATTAGAAAATAATGATATTAAATCATTTCTTTCTAATGATTATGGGTTTCAAAGCATACAGTTTTCCTGTCCTTGAGTGGGCGAAAAACCATAAGGTGTGATGAGCCGATGCAGAAAATCATCCGCAGCCACATTTGCGCCGTATCAAAGCCGTGGTATGCGTCAGCGAGAATTCTTGCTACTGTAAACTCGCAATATAAAAAGAGATAGCGGTGGAAACTCAAAGAGGATATGGAGTTTACGGAATGGGTTGAGGTGTTCCAGTCAAAAGACAAAACTCTACTGATAACAAATCAGTCTCAATACGGCACAGGATGAGAGTGGGCGGCTCCGAAGTGGTGATGAGGTATCCCCATACAACGGGATATCTCCGCAGAACTCAAGCCGAACTCACCAAAATGGTAATTTATCAACGGCAAAAGTCAAGAGAAAAACAAAAGGAGAGTGCAGAAATCCATTGAAGAAGAAAAGCGGCAATATGGTTAGCGTCGGTTATACAGGAAAATCCGGAATGGGCCAACACTACCAGTTGGGTATTGGGCTCC
>CALFPN010000014.1 GCA_937919015.1 uncultured Clostridia bacterium | reverse complement strand
CAAAAGATCACCAATAAACAGGAGCCCCACGAAAGAGCATATGGCGATGATGCTGTAATGAGGGAAGAAGAACCTGTTCCGACCAATCCTTTGGATGAGATGAAAAGAATGGAGAAAAAAGTGACTCTGAAAAGGGCGATTTTCATTATCCTTGCATTTATTGCTCTGATTGGCTTCAGATATGGAAGCCGCGTTATGATTGCCGACATGCTGTTAGATGGATTTGATACCACAGAAGAATATTTTGCGGATATTGACAGGAAACGGGAATTCAGAGAAATGTGGGAAGAATATCGGAAGGAAGAAATGAAAAACGGAGGCCCTGCATATCTGGTGGAGGATGTTTTCGCAACTACATTAAAACCAGACCATTGGAAAGACTTTTTTGTTCTGACAGCTGTGCCCGATGGATTTTATTACAGGGATCGGTATATGCAGTCCAGTTCTCGCGGTGACCATATCATTACAGAGGTTTTTTATGATCTGGAAACAGAATCGGAATTTTTCTACTTCGTCCAGTCTGCGGATTATGACTATAATAAAGGCCATGTTCCTGACGGCATGAGAAAGAAGGAAGGACAATTCTATCAGGAGGATAAGGGTGCCAGAAATCAGATCATTTGGTTTTACGATGACCTGACGCTGTATTTGGAAGGCAATCTTCCCATGGATGTACTGGAGCAGATCGCGAAAAGTGCCGTCAATTATAACACCCTACAGTATGATTACAGTGCCATAGAGGGAGCTACAGGAATATATGAATGAACGAATAAGAAAAATGCTGAATCGTTAAGATTCAGCATTTTTCTTTGGACGTCAGATGGATAACGGTTTTCTTTTGTTTTTCTGCCAATTCCGCGAACTGGGCTGCGCCGCCCCAAGAGTGGGTGATATAGGTTACGACAAAATCCGACTGTTTTAGCATCCATTTATTACGGAAGGAGATGGCGAAGCGTTTGGGAACGTTCTCAATGCCATCGGGCAGGAGGGTTTCATAGGGGAAATCCGTTTGTTTTGTGGGGAGATAGGCAAGCACCACCGTATAGCGGATCTGGGGATAGGACTGTGTCAATTCCTGCAAAGTGGAACGTACAAGGGAATCAAAAGCCCCATGATTGCCCACATAAAAGGTGTGGACGGCGTGGTTTTCTATTAAATCAATGAAAGCTGCTTTTAATTTTGGCTGGATGGAAGATGGACAGTCACGGTGTCCGAAAAAAGTGCATACTGACATGAAATCACCTTCTTGATTTGGGATATATCGTAATTATAACACAAACAAATGGAATCGGGATATATCCCGAACGATATATCGCAAATTTGTGCAAACTAAACTTACGATATATCGTAAGGAGGGATGCGAATTGAATACGAAAGAAGCCGTTGCAAAACGCATCCAAGAATTGTGTGCGGAGCATGATATGGCAATCAATGCATTGGCAATGCTTGCAGGAATGTCATCTTCTACGATTTACAGTATGCTGAATGAGAAAAGTCAGAATCCTGGTGTTGTTTCTATCAAGAAGATTTGTGATGGATTGGGAATAAGTGTCAGAGAATTTTTTGACAGTGATATGTTTGATGATTTGGAACAGGAGATAAAATAAATGGAAAGAGCCTAACGGCTCTTTTTTATGATAAAGGTGAATTTTATGGAATATTCTGAATTATATATAAAAAGAATACGGCAGTTATGCAAACAGCGTGGCATTTCCATCAATAAATTAGCTACAATGAGTGGGCTTAGACAGTCTACTCTGGACAATATTATGCGTGGGTTATCAAAGAACCCAAGAGTAAAGACTGTTCATAAGATTGCCAATGCTTTCAGTATGACATTGGCGGAATTTCTGGATTTTGATGAGCTGAATGAATATTCCTTTGAGGATGATACAGAGGAAGAATAAAAAAAGGAGCCGAATGGCTCCTTATTTTTATGCGGAAAAGCAATTATCTGCCTTTCTTACCGTATGTTTTTTCTTTCTTTGCGATTTCAATATGCACCTTTTTGCCTTTGATCTTCGCATTTTTCATACCGTGCAGAATATCCCTTACAAATTCGCTGGGAACATCCACGAAAGTATAATCATCATACAGGTCGATGGCACCCAGCGTTTTCCCGGGCACGCCTGCTTCGTTGGCGATGGCACCGACGATATCCTTTGCGCGGATTTTGTTTTTCTTGCCGGCGTTGATGAACAGGCGAACCATCGTTTCGCCTTCGCCGCCGTAAAATTCTGTGCCGTTGAAGTTGATATCTTCGATGGCATCGATATCATCGGCAATGGCATCTGCCAGATGGTTTTTCAGAAGGGCAGCTGCAATGTCGATGCTGGTGTAATCTTCTTCCATCAGTTTATCTACCAGATGGATGTATTTTGTCAGGTGGCCTTCGTCGATGATGCCTTTGATTTTTTCTAAGAAGAAGCGTGTTTTCAGTTCTTCCACGTCGCTGAGGGTAGGCAGTTTCTGCTGCTGGATCTTTGTTTTTGTGTAGCGCATGATGTCACGCAGCTTATAGATTTCCTTGCCCACGCAGAAAGTAAAGGCTTTCCCGCTTTTGCCCGCACGGCCCGTACGGCCGATACGGTGTACATAGTATTCTTCATCCTGAGGGACGTCGTAGTTGAATACGATATCGATATCGTCGATATCCAGACCCCTTGCCGCTACGTCTGTGGCAACCAGAATTTCGATGGTGCCGTTGCGGAATTTCTGCATGACTTTGTCACGCTGGGGCTGTTTCAGGTCGCCATGGAGACCTTCCGCAAAGTAACCGCGGCCCTGCAGCATTTCCACCAGATCATCCACACGTTTCTTTGTGTTGCAGAATACCATAGCCAGATTGGGGTCGTAAACATCCATGATACGGCACAGCGCATCCAGTTTGGATTTTTCCTTTACATCAAAGTAATACTGTTCGATGCTGGGCACGGTCAGTTCCTTGCGAACGATTTTGATAAATTCGGGGTCTCTCTGGAAACGTTTTGTGATATCCAGAATTTCGGGGGACAGTGTTGCGGAGAAGAGCAGTGTCTGGTGGTCTTCGGGGATTTTTACCAGAATGGTTTCGATATCTTCTCTGAAGCCCATATCCAGCATTTCATCCGCTTCGTCCAGAATCATCATCTGCACGGTTTCCGCTTTGATGGTTCTTCTTCTCATGTGGTCCATCACACGGCCGGGGGTACCGATGACAACCTGCGCGCCTTTTTTCAGGGCAGCGATCTGTCTGTCGATGGGCTGACCGCCGTAGATGGGCAGTACACGGATATTGTCTTTGTATTTCAGCAGTTTGCGGAATTCCTCGGATACCTGAATGGCCAGTTCCCTTGTGGGGCAGAGGATCATTGCCTGCAGGCGTCTGTCATCGGGGTCGATGCGTTCCAGACAGGGGATGCCGAAAGCGGCGGTTTTGCCTGTACCGGTCTGAGACTGACCGATGATGTCCTTGCCCTCCAGTACCATAGGGATGGCCTGAGACTGGATGGGGGTTGCTTCTTCAAAGCCCATATCCAGCACAGCACGGAGGATTTCCTCGGAAATATTCATTTCTTCAAATTTGATGTGTTCCATTGTTTCTTCCTTTCTTTTCTTCGGTTTTCAGTGACAAAGCCGAAGAAAAAACGAAACATAGAACCATTTCTGCAAAATATTCTGCAGACGCAAATCAGTTTTCTTCGACTTTTGGCGCATGCGCAAAGCATCATTCTCTTTTTTGGAGAATATGTTGTACTTAAGAAAATCTTAAGATTCCCTTAATAAACCCTATTCATGCGCATAGTTACGGCAAAAAAGCCGCAGACACTTATATTAACAGGAAAAAATAAGAATTGCAAGAAATAATTATATGGGTTATAATCAATATTTGTAAATCTAGTGGAAATATGACAAAACGGAGGTTTTTTCGATATGGAATATATTCAGGCAATTATTTTAGGGCTGATTCAGGGCTTAACGGAATTCCTGCCCGTCAGCAGTTCCGGTCATCTGGTTTTGTTCCAGAATCTGTTCGGCATCAAAGAAGCAGGACAGGCATTTTCTATCATCCTGCATGTGGCGACGCTGATCGCTGTATTCGTGTATTACTGGAAGGATATCTGGGCACTGATCCGCAATCCCTTCCAGAGAACCACAGCACTTCTGATTGCAGGTACGCTGCCGACAGTTGTCATTGCGCTGCTGTTCAATGATACCTTTGATGCGATTTTTGGTCAGGGGAAATTTATTGGATTCAACTTCCTTTTTACCGGCTGTATTTTGCTGTATGCAGATACTCGTATTGCCGGCAGAAAGAAAATCAGAAATATGTCTCTGTTTGATGCCATTGTTGTTGGCACTATGCAGGGGGTAGCAATCCTGCCTGCCGTATCTCGTTCCGGCATGACCATTTCCACCTGCCTGGCAAGGGGCATGAATAGAGAAGAAGCGGCAAGATTTTCCTTCCTGCTGTCCATTCCTGCCATTCTGGGGGCTATGGTGCTGACCATCAAGGATATCGTGACAGGTGATGTGGTGCTGGCAGATGCCATGGGTACCATGCCTATGGTCTGCGGATTTATTGTGGCTGCGGTTTCCGGCTATCTGGCGATTCGTTTCATGGTTGGTGTCATTAAAAATGGTAAACTGAAATGGTTCTCTGTGTATGTATTTATTCTGGGGGCAATTCTCCTGTTAGACCAGTTTGTACTGCATATGATTGTAAAATAAGAAGATTTAGGGATGCAAAAGCATCCCTTTTCTATTTCATAGAAATCTGCTATAATTATTATATAAAAGTGCGAAAGGGGGACGCATGATGGAACAGATTTTAACCTATCTTTCTTATGATTTAGAATATATATTGCGTATGGTCATTGCGGCAGTGTGCGGCGGCATTATCGGTTATGAACGCAGCCGCAGAAAAAAGGAGGCGGGCCTTCGCACCCATATCATTGTTGCGGTTGGTTCTGCATTATTGATGATCGTGTCAAAATATGGTTTTATGGATGTTTTAGAGATTCCCGGTATGCGTGTGGATGCAGCCCGTATTGCTTCCAATGTTATCACAGGCATTTCCTTTCTGGGGGCGGGGGTTATTTTTATCCGGGAAGCTTCCATCAAAGGTTTGACCACGGCAGCAGGACTTTGGGCTATGGCCGGCGTTGGTCTTGCCATCGGTGCGGGGATGTACGGCGTTGGTATTTTTGCTACGGTTTTAATCATGATGATTCAGATTTTTACCCATGGCAATCTGCAGAAATTGGATGGGCCTATTTATGACTCCTTTTCCATCACCTACAAAAAGGCCCCCGATGGGCTGGAGGAGTTGAAAAAGCAGCTGAAGGAAAGGCATATCCTTATCCATCATATTCAGATGGAAAAAATGGAAGATGGCGGCGTAAAGGTAAAACTGGAAGTCAGCAGAGAGCATAGCATCACCTGTACCGATTTGGCGGATATTTTCGCCGATGATGAGAATATCAAAAGTTTCAGACTATAAGCATCAGAAAGACGTGTCTCGAAGAAGAGACACGTCTTTTTTTGATATAGCGGAGCATCCCTATGAATTGTTTTCCAGAATCAGGCCATACTAACCAAAAGCAGAAGAGAAAGGTGTGGAGAAGGTGGATATATATATCAAGCCTATGGAAAAAGTGCAGATGGTGCAGAAAAGAGAAGTTCTTCTGCGGGATGTGGCAGAGGTTTTTGTGGGCGGGCAGACCAAAGGGGAAGCGGAAAAGATTGTGGTCTTTCAAATTCCTTCTGACAGAAAAAAGACATATCTTCTTTCTGTCATTGACTTGATTCAGGCATTGAACCAGAAATATCCCGATGCCACTGTTTCCAATGTGGGCGAAATGGATATCCTGATTGAATATCTGCCAAAACCGGAGAAGAAAACAAAACTTCTGACGCTGGCAAAGGTTGTTTTTGTTTCTTTGGTGCTGTTCATTGGCGCAGCCACCACCATTATGTGCTTTCATACGGATGTGCAGCTGCCGCTCATCTTCCAGAATATCTATTACATTTTCTATGGAGAGAACAGAGAGATGCCCGCATTGATCTCCATTCCTTACAGCATTGGGCTGGGGCTGGGCATTATTATTTTCTTCAATCATTTTTCAAAAATTTCTCTGACGGAAGATCCGACGCCCATTGAAATTGAAATGACCACCTATGAAAAGGAAACCAATGTCAGTGTGATCGATTTTTTGGGGCGGCGAAAGGGCGGCGGTGAAAAATGAAAGAGATTTTTCTGGTGGTCTACAGTGTGGCATCGGGTTTTTTGGTGGCATCGGGGATTTTTGCGTTCATTGCAGCTATCGGTATCATTCCCCGTATGGCCTGGCGGACGCAGACAAGGCAGTATGTCCGTTTTTATGAAGATGCCATTGTGTTGGGCGGTATCTTTGGAACAACGACGATGTTTGTCAATTATCGTCTGCCTTCATGGGGCTGGCTCATTCTGGCAGTGGCGTTGCTGGAAGGATTTTTTGTGGGGGTTCTTGCCATGGCATTGACGGAAGTGTTGAATGTGATACCCATCATGATGCGTCGGGCGAGGCTGACAAAAGGACTGCAGTGGATTATCCTTGCTTTTGCATTGGGAAAGGTGGTCGGTTCGCTGCTTTATTATCTGGTGGATGGATTTTATGTGTTGTGAGGAGGAATCGATTTTGGATACATCGAAAAAAGGAAAGCAGCAATACGGTGAGATGGTAAAACAGGCTTCCCCCAACAGCCCTGTTTTCATGGACTGTGTAAAAGCCTTTGTTTCCGGGGGCATCATTTGCACCATCGGACAGCTGTTATTAAATTTTTATACGGGAATGGATATTGCGGAAAAGGATGCGGCATTATGGGTGTCTATCACATTGATCGGGCTGTCTGCATTGCTGACGGCTCTGGGAATTTATGAAAAACTGGGGAAATACTGCGGTGCGGGTACCATCGTACCCATCACGGGCTTTGCTAATTCCGTGGTTTCGCCTGCCATCGAATTTAAAAAAGAAGGCATGGTTTTCGGCATGGCGGCGAAGATGTTTATTGTGGCGGGGCCGGTGATTGTGTATGGTACGCTGACTTCCATGCTGGTGGGATTTATTTATTACTTTGTAAAGTAGGTGCTGTGAGAATGAGTAAGAAAATCGGGAAACAGACGGTAAGATTATCCGAAGGGGTTGTAATTCTTTCTGCCGCTGCTACGGTTGGGCCGAAAGAGGCGGAAGGCCCTTTGGGGAAGTATTTTGACCAGACAGTAGAAGATCCTTTCTTTGGAGAAAAGAGCTGGGAACTGGCGGAAAGTAAGTTTGTAGAAAAAAATATGGGATTAGCCATCCAAAAGGCGAATCTGAAGCCGAAGAATATCGATTATATCCTTTGTGGGGATCTGCTGAATCAATGTACCGGTTCAACCTTTGGGATCAAAAATCTGGAGATTCCTTTTTTCGGGCTTTTTGGTGCCTGTTCCACCATGGGGGAATCCATGAGCCTGGGAGCCATGCTCATCGATGGCGGTTTTGCCAACCATGTGCTGACAGGGGCATCCAGCCATTTCTGCGCGGCAGAAAAGCAGTTTCGCTTTCCGCTGCCCCTGGGGACACAGCGTCCGCCGACAGCCACATGGACGGTGACAGGGGACGGAGCAGTTGTGCTGGCAAAAAAAGGAGAAGGACCGAAAATTACGGAGATCACCACGGGGAAAATCGTGGATATGGGTGTAACGGATGCCAATAATATGGGGGCTGCCATGGCACCTGCGGCGGCAGCTCTTCTGAAGGCCCACTTCGAAGATACGGGCAGAACACCACAGGAGTATGATGTGATCGCAACGGGGGATTTGGGCACGGTAGGACGTCAGTTGGTGGTGGAGCTGCTGAAAAAAGAAGGGTACGACATGGACAGCCGTTTTACCGACTGCGGTATTGAGATTTTTGACTCTGAAAAGCAGGATACCCATGCCGGTGGCAGCGGCTGTGCCTGCTCCGCAGTGACTTTCTGCAGCTATTTTTACCCAAAACTGGTGGCAGGGGAGATTGGACGGATGTTGTTCATCCCCACAGGGGCACTGATGAGCCCCACATCCTCTCAACAGGGGCAGTCCATTCCGGGTATCGCCCATGGCGTCGTGATCGAAGGCTGCAAAAAGGGGGCGAAGTAATGGAGTGGATGGAACTTCTAAAAGCATTTGCAGTGGGTGGCCTGATCTGTGTGGTTGGTCAAATTTTGATTGACAAAACAAAATTGATGTCCGGACGAATTCTGGTTCTGTTCGTCTGTCTGGGATGTATATTAGGCGGATTGGGGATTTATAAAAAAATTGAGGAATTTGCCGGGGCGGGAGCAACGGTGCCGTTGACAGGTTTTGGATTTCGTCTGGCGGAAGGTGTGATAAAAGAAGTGGACAAGGCAGGCTTTCTTGGTATTTTTACCGGAGGCATCAAGGCGGGGGCAGCAGGGATCACGGCGGCAGTGTTTTTTGCCTTTCTTGCGGCTTTGGTTTCCAATCCTAAGGAAAAATAACCAAATCGTACTGAAATTCTGTTCAGAGCAAAGGATGAAAATAGTTTGAATCTCAAATAAACTGGAAAATATTTCATTGGAAATTGATGTATTTTTTTCTGTACAATGCCGGGAAGTTATGCTATAATAGCACCATAAACAGAATATGAAAAGAAAGGATGTGGAACCCATGCACAGCGCTATTGGGTCCCGCAAGGATTTCAGCAACTTAGATGAAGATCAGCTGCTGGCAGAGTACAAAGCATGTCTGGAAGGAATTCTGGACCATGCGCAGGTAATGAAACTGGACCTGCACACACAGCATTGCAATACAAGCAGACTTCAGCATAGTGTAAATGTTTCCTATTACAGCTTTCTGATTTGCCGTATGTTCGGTTGGGATTATCGTTCCGCAGCTAGAGCAGGCTTACTGCACGACTTATATTTCTATGATTGGCGTGTAACGAAATATCTGCGTTCCGGTCATGCATCCTGGCATCCTCGTGTTGCTTTGGACAATGCAAGAAAAATCACAGAGCTGAATAAAGTAGAAATTGATGCGATTGAAAAGCATATGTGGCCTTGTACTCCTGTACCTCCCCGCTATATCGAATCTTATGTGATCACTTTTGTGGATAAAGCTTGCGCGGTTTGCGAATTTGCGGAACGCAAATATGCACAGATCGCTGAAAGCCTGATGCAGAAGTTCAGAAGAAGCTACGCTTCCTGATCCTTGCTGGACGTATTCGAACAGCTCTTTTAAAATTGAATAAACCGAATTCAATAAAAAGTGAATATAAACCATGGGGTGCTGCATTCTGCGGCACCCTCTTTCTCTTTCAAAATAAAAAAGAACCGCTGTAGGCTCTTTTTTATTTTGAAAGAAGTATCCTCATGGGCCCTCCCCGCAGAATAGCTTTTAGCCATTCTGGAGTGGATAAACCATATTTTCTTCCTTAATATCAGTCAGAACTTCATCTACGAATTTCTGACATTCGATTTTTGTAATACCCAGATTGTGGTCCAGATAGTTGCCGCACATTTCGGATTTTGCCGCGGGAATTTCGCCTTCGAAGTCAGCCATGTACTGATAACATTCTTTCATGATCTCAGAAACGTCTGTGCTTTCCAGATCGCCTTTGAAGATCACATACATACCGGTACGGCAGCCCATGGGGCCAACATAGATGGTTTTTTCCGCCCATACGGGATGTTCACGCAGATAAACTGCCATCAGATGTTCGATGGTGTGCATTACGGAAGTATCCATAACCATTTCGCGGTTGGGTTCTTTCATACGAATATCAAAGGTTGTCAGAACGCCGTTGCCAACAGTGTCTTTTCTGGAAACATAGATGCCCCGCAGCAGACGATCATGATCAATGCCAAAGCTTGTTACGTCCATATTTTTCATCCTTTCAAAAAAATGATACTGTGTTATCTGAGCAATATTGTAACGGTTTCGGTTGCAGATTGCAAGTCTTTGTATCTATACTGTATACCTGTCAAAATCTGTTGCGGGAGATACAAAAGTTCGTTATAATGTACAAATAAAGATACGATAGAAAGAAGGGATGCCCTATGGCAAGAACACTGACAAGAGAAGAAGCATGGGAACTGCTGAAAGAATATAACAAAGAGCCGTTTCACCTGCGCCATGGCGAAACGGTAGAAGGCGTGATGCGCTATCTGGCACAGGAACTGGGCTATGGCGATGAAGTGGATTTCTGGGGCAATGTGGGCCTTCTGCATGATCTGGATTATGAATTGTGGCCGGAAGAACATTGCGTGAAGGTGCAAGAACTGCTGAAGGAAAGAGACATCGATGAAAAAATGATTCATGCCATTGCCAGCCACGCTTATGGGATCTGCTGTGATGTAGAGCCTATCCATGAAATGGAAAAAGTACTGTTTGCTGTAGATGAACTGACGGGTCTGATTGGTGCGGCAGCTTTGATGCGTCCTTCCAAAAGCGTAAAAGATATGGAATTGAAATCCGTAAAGAAAAAATTTAAGGATAAAGCCTTTGCAGCGGGCTGTAATCGTGATATCATCAGAACAGGCGCAGAACGCCTTGGCTGGGATATGGACAAGCTGATGGAATATACACTGAAAGGCATGCAGGCAGATGACAGAAACGCATAAGGAGCGCAGCGTATGAGTGAAGAAAAATACAACGAACTGGAAACGATGGATACTGTGGTTTATCTGACCGATGAAGAAGACGGCACGGAGTATGTGTTCGAATGTCTGGATACGGTAGAGTATGAAGACAATGAGTATGCGGTGATGCTGCCTCTGGATGATGCTGATGACGGCTATGTTCTGGTGATGCAGATTGAATATAATGAAGAAGAAGCGGAATTCTGTGTGATCGTGGAAGAGGAAGCGATTGTGGATGCAGTGTTCGACCTGTTCAAAGAACAGAATGCAGATTTATTTGAATTTGAAGAAGCATAACAAAAAGCCCTCAGAAGAGGGCTTTTTCTATTACTTATAATTTGATCATATCGTCAATCATGCTGCTGATCTTATCACGGCTGATCTTTTCCATGATGGCTTTTTTGACGAATTCGTCTTTGCTGAAGCCGAATTCGGCGATATATTCTTCCAGCAGGGCATAGGTTTCCTTATCCAGTGTGACGGAAAGCTTTTTTGTTATGCTGGTGGGTTTCTTTACAGTAGTCTTTTTTGCTGTTGTTTTCTTTTCTGCCATAGGGGGTTCCCCTCCTTTCGGTATCAGTGTATCATAAAATTTGAAAAAAGAAAAATATGCCGTTATGATTTCTGAAAATCTGCACATACTATCCCTGTACCAAATTTGAGGAGGGAAACGAACATGGAAAAATGTAATGAATGTATCAAATGTACAGTGGAACAGTGCAGACACCACCACGGCACAAAAAATTACTGCACACTGGATTCCATTCAGGTAGGCACACATGAAATGAACCCTACAAAAGACCAGTGTACAGACTGCATGTCCTTTGCAGTGAAATAAGGACAGATGAGAAAAAACGGGTGTTCCGAAAAATCGGAATATCCGTTTTTTTATGTTAAAAGAGATGATATAATATAAATTCAGGAGGTGCATATCGGTGAAGCTTTATTTTGTACGCCATGGCGAAACAGACATGAATGCCAAAAATATGTTTTATGGTTGGTATGATGCAGATATCAATGCAAAGGGCGTTGCGCAGGCAGAAGAACTGCGGGACGCATTCAGAGAAATACATATTGATAAAATTTACTCCAGCGATCTGAAGCGGGCCTTGCATACAGCACAGATCATTGCAGACGGCAGACCTGTGGAAATCGTGCCAGACCTGAGAGAAATGGCCTATGGCATCTGGGAAAACCGCACATGGGAAAGCATGACGGAATCTGACCATGAGCTGCTGAAAAAATGGAGATATGACTGGACGAATCTGGAAATCCCCGAAGGGGAAACCTTTCTGGGCTTTTATGACAGAGTTACAAAAGGTCTGGATCAGATCATCAAGGAAAACAAGGGGAAACATGTGCTGGTAGTGTCCCATAATGGTGCATTGAGTGCCATGCATTGTCATTTAACAGGCGCAGGCCCCAAAGGCTTCTGGAATTTTAATTCCAAACAAGGCCATTACAGTGCCGTTTGGGTATCTGAAAAGAAACTGACGTATGATTGCTTCAATTATCCTGTCTGTAAAAAAGGGGAATGAATATGAAAAAGAAGGCTTATTTTAATGTCGAATCCCCTGCATTTAAGGGTACATTAGGCGTTTTTATGGCTGAGGATGGCGAGGAGATAGAATGTGTCTGGGTCGGGAAACGATTTGAGACCTATGTGATGACCTGCGAGGAAAATGGTTTTACTTCTTTGCAGAGAAAACGAGGGCTGCGTTTGTTTTTCGAAGGACTGATCCCGAAAGTGGATTTTTTCCCAGCGCCTTACCTGACTTTGTTTGCCCATGATGGAGAAAATGGGTATTTCGCTTTTGCAGAAAAGGAAGAAGGAACGGAAGTGTATTTTGTTTCCGATCAACTGGAATGCTGGTATTTGGCACAAAATTTCCAGACTTTTGTGCAGATGATGATTTTTGAACCGAACTGGAAAGAAAAAATCACAGGGAAAACGATCGAGAACAATGAAACGCCAGAAGAGATCGCTGATTTTGGAATGCTGTTCGGCTTCCATGCACCGAAGGAGAAATTATCTGAAAAAATATATCAGGACATCTCCTTTGAGGTCTTTGAAAACATCGACAAAATGAAAGAAAAGTGTACACTATACGAGGACATACCTCGTTAAAACCATTGATTTTATCGGAAAAACACGAGTAAGAAAAAAGTTCTGCTTGTAAAGGAAAAATGCTTGACAAAAGTACATACCAATGTTATATTATTCAAGGTGATTGTAAAGTAGTTATCCTTTACAGGAGGCAGGAGAAAAATGGACGATATTTTGCAGCTGACTTTGCTCTATGATTTTTACGGCGAATTGCTGACAGAAAAACAGAAGCAGGTCTACGAATTGCATTATCAGAATGACCTTTCTCTTTCTGAGATCGGTGAGGAATTGTCCATCAGCCGACAGGCTGTCCGCGATCAGCTCAAAAGAACGGAAAAGATCCTGCAGGACTACGAGGAGAAATTGCAGCTGGTTTCCCGTTTTCAGGCCCAGAAAAAAGCCGTACAGGAAATGAAGCACATCATGGAGAGCATGGAAAAGAAAAATCCCGATGCCGCTGTGGTGAAAGCACTCTCCAAAATGAAAAAGATCGCTGACGACATCTTGTCCTGAAAGGAGGTAGCGATCCATGGCATTTGAAAATCTTTCCAATAAGCTGCAGGAAGTATTCAAGCAGCTGAAAAGCAAAGGCGTCTTAACAGAAGCAGACGTAAAGGCTGCCATGCGTGAAGTAAAGATCGCACTTCTGGAGGCCGATGTTAACTTCAAAATCGTAAAAGACTTTATCAAAAAAGTAACAGAACGTGCTGTAGGTACGGAAGTGCTGCAGGGTCTGAATCCCGGTCAGCAGGTGATCAAGATCGTAAACGAAGAGTTGATTGCCCTGATGGGTTCTGCACAGGCACAGCTGACATTTTCCAGAAAACCACCCACTGTCTTCATGATGGTAGGGCTGCAGGGTGCCGGTAAAACAACGACCAGCGGCAAACTGGCAGGCCAGCTCCGCAAACAGGGCAGAAATCCCCTCTTGGTTGCCTGTGACGTTTACAGACCTGCTGCCATCAAGCAGCTGCAGGTGGTCGGGAAGAACTACAACATTCCCGTATTCGAAATGGGTACAAAAATCAGCCCTGTGGAAATTTCCAAAAAAGCACTGGAATATGCTGCTGAAAAACATCATGACGTGATCCTGATCGATACCGCAGGCCGACTGCATATCAACGAAGAACTGATGCAGGAACTGCAGGATATCAAAACAGCAGTCAAACCTCAGGAAATCCTGCTGGTTGTAGACGCCATGACCGGTCAGGACGCCGTAACCGTTGCGGAAAGCTTTGACGGTCAGTTGGGTGTGGATGGTATTATTCTGACAAAGCTGGATGGTGACGCACGAGGCGGTGCCGCTCTCTCCGTCAGAAGCGTAACAAACAAACCCATCAAATATATCGGTATGGGCGAAAAGATGGAAGACCTTGAGCCATTCTATCCCGACCGAATGGCATCCAGAATTCTTGGCATGGGCGATGTGCTCTCCCTGATCGATAAGGTTCAGTCCAATATCGATGAACAGGAAGCTATCGAAATGGCAAGGAAAATGCGTGCCAACGATTTCACTCTGGAGGATTTTCTTTCCCAGATGCAGCAGATCAAAAAAATGGGCCCTTTGAAAGACCTGCTTGGTATGCTGCCCGGTATCCCCGGTCTGGGTAAATTGGACATGGATGCGCTGAACGGCGTAGATCCCCAGAAGGAAATGGCAAGAACAGAAGCCATCATCCAGTCCATGACGAAGGAGGAAAGAGCAAATCCTTCCATTTTGAACGGCCCCAGAAAGAAACGTATTGCTGCCGGCTGCGGCCGCAGTATTGCGGATGTAAACCGTCTGCTGAAACAGTTCGAAGAAATGAAGAAAATGATGAAGCAGATGAACAACATGACAAAAGGCAAGAAAGGCAAAATGCCCTTCTTCCGCTAAAAATGGATTTTATTCCGTAAGGAATCATTAGATAAATCAAACAAGTAACCAATAAACAATTTTTAAACATTTTAGGAGGACAAAATCATGGCAGTAAGAATCAGACTGAAAAGACTGGGCGCAAAAAAAGCACCTTTTTACAGAATCGTAGTAGCAGATTCCAGAACATCCAGAAATGGTAAATCCATCGATGAAATCGGTATCTACGACCCTACAAAAGAACCCGTAGTTCTGAAGGTTGATGCAGAAGCAGCAAACAAATGGCTGGCAAACGGCGCACAGCCTTCCGATACAGTAAAAGCTCTGCTGAAAAAAGCTGGCGTAATCGCTGAATAATTCCGAGTAAGCGGAGGCCTCGATTATGAAAGAACTTTTGGAAGTTATTGCAAAAAGACTTGTAGAACATCCCGAGCAGGTAGTTGTGACAGAAACAAACAACGAACGCGCTTTGGTTCTGGAACTGAAGGTTGCTCCTGAGGATATGGGTAAAGTGATCGGCAAGCAGGGCAGAATCGCGAAAGCGATCAGAACTGTTGTGAAGGCTGCTGGTATCCATGAAGACAAGAAAATCATCGTAGAAATCGTGCAGTAAGCAAGAGGCTACGATATAGGCGGTGGGAGTTGTCCTGCCGCCTTTTTTATCTGAAAAATATTGAAATCTGACTTTGAAAATACAAACAGTTTTGTTTTTGAAATAAAGGAGAGACAGAATGAAAAAAGGATTTATCTTTATGTGTATCATCATGAGCCTTGTCTGTATGTTTTCCTGTGCAATGGTTCTGGCAATGAAAACACAGGGCATTGCTGTCGTAGCTTTTGGTACACAGGTATCTCCATCTTTTGTGGGAGGATTGATGATGTTGCTGGCAATCCTTTTCCTGTTGCTGGCAGCGAGGGTAGCATTTAAAATGAGGAAGAAAAAATAATTGAGGTGTAATATGGAAAACTATTTTGAAATTGGTAAAATCACAGGTACCCACGGCATCCGCGGCACCATGCGCGTATTCCCCACCACACAGGACCCTACACGTTTTGAAAAACTGAAAGAGATCATTGTGGAAGTGCGTAATAAACAGGAAGTGTTCCACATCAAAAAAGTAGCATATCAGAAAAACATGATTTTGCTGACAGTGAAGGAAATTGATGATATCAATGTGGCAGAACTGTATAAAAACGGTAGAATCCTCATTCCCGATGCAGTGGCGATCCCTCTGGAAGAGGATGAATACTACACAAGAGACCTGTATGGTATGAAGGTTGTAACAGACGAAGGGGAAGATCTGGGTGAACTGGTTCGCATTTATGAAACAGGCGCAAATGATGTTTATGCAGTGAAAAAAGCAGAAGATAAAAAAGAACTGCTGATCCCTGCCATCAAGGACTGCATCCTGAAAGTAGATATCAAAGAAAACACAATGACGGTACATCTGCTGGAAGGACTGAGATAAATGAAACAGTTTTTTGTATTGACATTATTTCCCGAAATGATCGAACAGACCCTTTCCCACAGCATCATGGGCAGAGCCCAGAAGGAAGGGCATATCTCTGTGGAAGCAGTCAATATCCGTGATTTTACCTTGAATAAACATAAACATGTGGACGATTATCCCTATGGCGGCGGCGCAGGCTTAGTCATGCAGGGACAGCCGATTTATGACGCCTACCAGAGCCTGATGCCCAGAGCGGAAGGAGCAAGGGTAGTCTTTATGACCCCACAGGGCAGACCCTTTACCCAGCGTATTGCGGAAGAACTGGCGCAGGAGGAGAATCTGGTGTTCCTTTGCGGCCACTATGAAGGGATCGACGAACGACTGATCGAAGAGATCGTAACAGACGAAATCTCTCTGGGTGACTTTGTTCTGACCGGCGGCGAGCTGGCGGCCATCACCATCATCGATGCGGTGTCCCGTCTGGTGCCAGGTGTATTGGGCAAAGAGGAATCCTTCGAGGATGAAAGCTTTTCCGATGGTCTTCTGGAATATCCTCAGTATACCCGCCCCCCTGTATTTATGGGCAGAGAAGTGCCGGAGGTGCTTTTGAGCGGCCATCACGGAAATGTGGCAAAATGGCGTAGAGAACAGGCGTTGCTGCGTACGGCAAAAAAACGTCCGGATCTCTTGAAAACGGCGGAACTGACAAAAAAAGACCTGAAATTCCTGCAGGAGCAGGGCATTGATTATGAGAAATAAAAAAAGACCCTTTGGGGTCTTTTTTTATTTCTCATATGGAAGCTTGGAATGAGGGAACATGATGCGGAAGGCGATCTCTGCCATTTTTTCCTCGCTTTCCTGCATATCGTTCTTCAACCATTGGATATACAGATTATACAGAGCACCGGCATAGGCATAGGTTTTACAGCGTCTGGAAAATTCTGCATTGGGCGGCAGCATGTACAGATCCATATATTTATTCAATCCGTCCAGCAGGATGGAAGAGAGGTTGGCATTATGCAGACAAAGGGCAAAGCGGCTGTGGTTGCGAAAAAAACGAAAAGCATACAGCAGTTGCTCATAGCCATGGTCTTTTCCCAGATAGCCCCTTTTTTCCCCTTCGATACGGAAACGGCGCACAATGGTCTGCAAATATTCTTCCAAAATGTTTTGTTTGGAAGTAAAGCTGCGGTAATAACTCATGCGGGAGACCCCCGCTTTTTTTGTTAATTCTGTGATAGAGATCTCTTCCAGAGGCTTCTTTTCCATCAGATCCATCAGGGCATAGGCCAGATAAGCCCCTGCGGTATCGGGTAGAGAAACTCTTTTTTTATTGATATACATAGGATTCCTCCTTGGAATATCGACAAAATGTGACACTTCGTCTGGTTTTGTAAATTGTAACATAAATTCGCAAATGGTACAATAACATGTAGTAATCGAAACTATGTGTTTTATGAAGCTTTTCCGCGGAGGGATATAGATATGAAGAAAAAAATTTTGGTAGACTCCAGTTGCTGCATGATGTCTATTGAAAATTTGGCAGATGGCATTGCATTTGAAAAAGTGCCCCTGAAGATCATGGTGGGGGAGAAAGAATTTGTAGATGATGAGAATCTGGATGTGGCCAAATTCATTGATGAAATGTACGCATATGCTGGCAAAACAAGCTCTGCCTGTCCCAGTCCGGAAGAATATGCAGCTCATTTCCGCGAAGCCGATGAATGTTATGTAGTTACCATTATCAGCACACTGTCCGGCAGCTACAACGCAGCAGAAGTGGCAAAGCAGATGGTTCTGGAGGAAAGTCCTGAAAAGAAAATTTATATTCTGGATTCCTGGTCTGCAGGCATGCAGCTGACGCTAATGGTGCAGAAAATCCATAAGCTGGTGGCATCCGGCCTGCCTTTCGAAGAAGTGTGCAGACAGTCTGATGATTATGCAAAAAATCATACGAAGCTGGTAGCCGTTCTTTATAGTATCGAAAATTTGGTAAAGAATGGTCGTGTTCCCAAGATCGTTGGTATGGCAGCCAATCTTTTGAATCTGCACCTGATCGTAAATGTCAGTGAAGATGGTCAGATCGTTCCCATTGCGAAATCCAGAAACAAGAAAAAGGGCGCAGGGATCATTTTGCGGGAAATGGAAAGCAAAGGATATAAAGGTGGTAAAGTCATTATTTCCCATTGTCAGAATCCCACGGGCGTGGAGCTTGTGAAAGAAACGATTTCTGCAAAATATGAAAATGTTGTATTTGAGTCTATGCCCACCAGAGGCCTTTGCAGCTATTATGCAGAAAGAGGCGGTCTGATGATCGGTTATGAAGTAAATTAAAAAAGAACCCGAGAGGGTTCTTTTTTCGTTGATTACTTATTTGTTCATATTTCTGATGTGCATGTAAACCGTGTTTTTGGAAATACCCAGATGATTTGCAATGGTAATAACGGAATCCTTCAGATTAAAGATACCTTTCTGATACAGGATCGACACGATTTCCTTGTTTTTATTGGAAGAAGAAATGGACAGGTTGTCATATACAGATTTCTTCGCTTCCTCCAGTGCATTCAGCATCAGTTCTTCTGCATTTTCCACAAAGGTTTCGGAAATATTATCATTTTCTGTTTTTGTGTTGGGGGTAAAGTTCTGCAGCAAAGACAATAGAGAAGCAGTCAGATAGAAATTGATACAGAACAGACCGATGATATTGCTGTTTTCCCCTTCGATAGCGGAGATAGAGGCCTTGAATGCTTCTCCCCGTTTGTTTTTTGCAAAATACGTTACATGGCGCAGATTGGGATTTGCCAGCATTTTGTTGACGAAAGACAATGTTACTTCGGAAATGGGAGAGCCTGCCTGCCTGCCGGAAAGATGTCCGTTGACGATCTTCATGACAGAAGCATCCAGTCGGGAAAGATTATGAATAACAACTTCACAATTTTCTCCCCAAAATTCTGCGGTGCCTTCGGCTACAGGGAGATAAGAATTCAGAATCGCCTTGTCCTTTTCGGTCAGGATGGTGATCGCATTTTCCATAATGTACCTCCAGAAAGTAAAATAGGTGCATAGTAATATTTTAAATTGATTTTATACTATGAATAGTATACATGACAGACAAACGGTTTTTCAAGAGAAAAACCATAAATGAGTGAAAAATTTTTCAGTAATGGATGGATTCTGCACATTCACAGCAACTTTCGGGGAAGGCAGGATGGCTGAGATAAGGACCGGTGAAAAAAGAGGAAAAAGAGAATGGGAAAAAAGCTAAAGTGGAGCAGGAGATGCGCTGATCGATTAACAGCATCTTTCTGAAAAAGGAATGGTTTTTTATTTTTGTAGGAATTGGTTAAAAATAAGGACAAATGTCTTCAGATTTCTCCAATTCGACAAAGGCAAAATCGTTGCAAAGAAAAGTATGCCCCGCTATAATGAAAGGATAAATGAACAAAAAAATGCAGTATTACATATCATAATAAAGTGGTTCAGGTTTTACAAAAGAAAGGAATAACATATGAAGGAAAAGATTTCTGTACCCGAAATCTTCGGGATGAATGTATTCAATGATGCTATGATGCGTGAGCATCTCCCTAAAAAAGTATACGAAGAACTGAGAAGCACCATCGAACAGGGTGCAATGCTGAATTCCGAAATTGCGGATATCATTGCCAATGCTATGAAAGACTGGGCCATTGAACGTGGTGCAACACATTATACCCATTGGTTCCAGCCGATGACAGGGATCACGGCGGAAAAGCATGATTCCTTTCTGGCACCGCCCTCCAACGGCAAAGCTATCATGGAATTTTCCGGTAAGGAATTGATCAAAGGAGAATCGGATGCATCCTCTTTCCCTTCCGGTGGCCTGCGTGCTACATTTGAAGCCCGCGGTTATACTGCATGGGACTGCACTTCTCCTGCATTTCTGCGTGAAGATGCCGGCGGCATCACATTGTATATTCCAACTGCCTTTTATTCCTATACAGGGGAATCTCTAGACAAAAAAACACCTCTGCTGCGTTCCTGCGAAGCAGTCAGCAGACAGGCTATGCGTATCGTGCGCCTGTTCGGCAATCATAATGCGAAAAAGATCACAGTCAGCTGTGGTGCAGAACAGGAATATTTCCTGATTGACAAAGAATTGTATCAGCAGAGAAAAGACCTGATTTTTGCAGGCCGTACCTTGTTTGGTGCTGCGCCTCCCAAAGGACAGGAAATGGATGACCACTATTTTGGCAGCATCAAAGAGAGAATCGCATGCTTTATGCATGAGTTGAATGTGGAACTGTGGAAGCTGGGTGTGCCTGCAAAAACACAGCACAACGAAGTTGCGCCTGCTCAGCACGAACTGGCACCGATTTTCGAGGACTGCAATCAGGCAACAGACCACAACCAGCTGATTATGGAAGCCATGAAAAGAATCGCCAGCCACCATGGTCTGGCATGTCTGCTCCATGAAAAACCCTTTGCAGGGGTAAACGGCAGCGGCAAGCACAATAACTGGTCCTTAGGTACAGATGATGGGGTGAATCTGCTGGACCCCGGTAAAACACCCCATGAAAATGCGCAGTTCCTGGTATTCCTCAGTGCCATCATCAAAGGTGTGGACGAATATCCCGAACTACTGAGATTGTCTGCTTCCAACCCCGGTAACGACCATCGTCTGGGTTCTCAGGAAGCACCTCCCGCCATCGTTTCCATCTTCCTGGGCGATCAGCTGCAGGATATCTTCGACCAGATTGAGCACGGCGAAGCAACCAGCTCCCTGCAGGGCGGCAGAATGCGTGTCGGCGTAAATACACTGCCTGCCCTGAAAAAGGATGCTACAGACAGAAACAGAACCTCTCCCTTTGCCTTTACAGGGAATAAATTCGAATTCCGTATGCCTCCTTCCTCCGGCTCAATTTCCGGCCCTAACTTTGCGCTGAATACCATTGTTGCAGAAGAACTGAGAAAATTTGCCGATGAATTGGAACAGGCGGAAGATTTCAGTGCGGCTGTTCATGAACTGGTTCGCAGAACCTATGTGGAACATAAGCGTATCATCTTTGATGGTAATGGTTATTCCGATGAATGGGTACAGGAAGCAAAACGCAGAGGTCTGCCCAATATCACAAATTCCATCGATGCGGTAGATGCTTTCCTGGAGGATAAGGTAGTAGAGCTGTTTGGCAGACATGGCGTACTGAATAAATTGGAGTTGCAGTCTCGTGCAGAGATCAGATATGAAAACTATGTAAAACAGATCAATATTGAAGCAAAAACCATGATCGATATTGCTTCCAGACAGATCAGACCTGCTGTTGTAAAATATGCAGGAGAGGTTGCGAAGTCTGTTGCAGCAGTGAAAGCCATTGGCGTGGATGCCTCCGCGGAAGAAGAGCTGATGAAGGAAATTGCGGAAAATCTGAATCTGTTCCACGAACGTCTGAAAATGCTGACAGAGGTGACAGAACAGGCGAACCAGCTACAGGGTGACAGCAAATCTCAGGCAATCTTCTGTCGTGATTATGTATTCGCTGCCATGAAGGATTTGAGAGAGCCTGCGGACAAACTGGAAATGCTGGTAGATGAAAACAGCTGGCCTTTCCCCACCTACGGCGAACTGCTGTATAACATTTGATAGTTGTATGACAAGAAAATAAAGGTAAAAATAAGCCCCCGTTATCTGGTAACGAATGTTATCAGAAGGGGGCTTTTTTTGGGCTTTTTTGGCTGTTTTTCTGAAGAGAGTATGCAAACTTGCTTGTAAGACAAATAACGAAATTTTAGAAAAGTTGATGTATTTTAATAAAAAAACTATATAATTCATACAAATGAATTTTGAGATTATTAGAATAGTTTTCGAATTTCATGGTAAATTTTATGTTTTTTTTGAAATACAAAACAAAAAAATTATATAATTTCTTGCAACAGGGGGAAAGTTGCGCTATAATGTATTCGAGTTGGAGTGTGGAATTTTCAAAAAAATAGCTAAAATCTTGTAGAAATAGATTCTCATTTTATTGAAAGTATCCATAACTGATTTCTCACTATTTCATATTTGTTTGCGATATATAACAAAAGGGTCGTGAGAAAAGCAACATAAACTGTATGGAGGCGAAACATATGGTAACTGATGATAAAAGAATCAGAATTATTACAGGTCACTACGGCAGCGGCAAGACAGAGTTTTCTGTCAATTACATAAAAAAACTGCGTGAAAGCGTAGAAGGTAAAGTCGCAATCGCCGATTTGGATATCGTAAATGTTTATTTCCGTTCCCGTGAAAAAAAGGCAGAAATGGAAGCGATGGGCATTCAGGTGATTGCATCCAATCTGGATACTGCAGTTGCAGATGTGCCCGCTGTTTCCGGCGCAATGACAATGCCTGTGGTCAATAAGGAATATCAGTATCTGATTGACCTTGGTGGCAACGATGTAGGCACATTGGTGCTGGGCAGAATCAAACCCCTGATCGACCATGCGGAAACAGACTTTTTTATGGTAGTCAATGTATATCGTCCCGATACCTCTACACCTGAGGGCATCATTGAACAGATGGAAATTCTGGAACATGCTGCAGGGATGAAAGTGACAGGCTTCGTCAATAACACAAACCTGGTAAGAGAAACGACTGCGGAATGTCTGCTCCACGGGGATGAGGTATTGAAGGAAGTAACAAAACGCACAGGTGTACCTGTGAAGTACGTATCCTATGTCAAAGAACTTTTGACAGAGGAAGTACCCCAAGGACTTTCTGGGGAATTGTTCCCTATGGAGTTTAATATGAGGAAAACCTGGATGTAAATTCAAATATTTATGGAGGTGTATTTTGAATGGCAAAAGGTAAAGTAACTATCAATGAAGTGATCTGTAAGGGTTGCGGTCTTTGCGTATCTGTTTGTCCCAAAAAGGTACTGGCACTGTCTACAACAAAAATCAACCCCGCAGGTTACAATCCCGCAGAAATGATCAGCGACGACTGTATCGCATGCACAAGCTGTGCGAAAATGTGTCCTGACTGCGCGATCGTAGTAGAAAAACTGGACTAATTAGAGAGGAGGACATTTCAATGGCAAAAGTTTTGATGAAAGGCAACGAAGCAGTTGGTAAAGCGGCTATTGAGGCAGGTTGCAGATATTTCTTTGGCTACCCCATCACTCCTCAGTCCGAAGTACCTGAATATTTATCCAATGAATTACCTAAAGTAGGCGGCACATTCGTTCAGGCTGAATCTGAAGTAGCTGCTATCAATATGGTGTATGGCGCAGCAGCAGCTGGCGGCAGAGTTCTGACAAGCTCTTCTTCCCCCGGTATCGCTCTGAAACAGGAAGGTATTGGTTACATCTCCAACGCATCCCTGCCCGCAGTTATCATCAACATGATGAGAGGTGGCCCGGGTCTGGGTACAATTCAGCCCGGTCAGGCTGACTATAACATGGCAGTAAAAGGCGGCTCCAATGGTGACTACCACGATGTAGTTCTGGCTCCCGCATCCGTACAGGAAGCTGTTAACATGGTTATGGAAGCATTCGATATCGCTGATATCTACGGCACACCCGTAATCGTTCTGGCTGACGGTCTGATCGGTCAGATGATGGAACCCGTAGAATTCAACTACGTTCCCAGACCTAACATCCCTGCAAAAGACTGGGCACTGGTTGGTAACTGGGGCGAAAAGAGAAGCAACATCAAAAACCTGGTAATCGATCCCGATGACTGTGAAGCTTGGAACCATGACCACTTCAAAGTATACGCTAAGATTGAAGAAAACGAACAGGCTTGGGAAGAATATCTGCTGGATGATGCTGAATACGCATTCGTATCCTATGGTACAGCTTCCAGAGTTGTTAGAACAGCTATTGGCTACCTGAGAGCTGAAGGTTACAAAGTAGGTATGCTGAGACCTAAAACACTGTGGCCTTTCCCTCAGAAAGGTTTTGATAAATTCAACGATAAGATCAAAAAATACATGGATGTAGAAATGTCCATGGGCCAGATGGTTCCCGATGTTATCGTTGCATGTAACGACAAAAACAAAGTAGTATTCCACGGCAGAACAGGCGGTAACGTACCTTCTGTTGATGAAATCGTAGCATTCGGTAAAGAAATCATGGGAGGTGACAAATAATGGCAGTTGTATTTGAAAAAACAAAAGGCTTAACAGACGCTAAATTGCATTATTGTCCCGGTTGTGGTCACGGTATCGTACACAGACTGGTAGCAGAAGTACTGGAAGAAATGGGCGAACTGGGTAACTCCATCACATGTGTACCCGTAGGTTGTGCTGTATTTGCTAACAACTACTTCAACATTGATGCGATTCAGTGTGCACACGGTCGTGCTCCCGCAACAGCAACAGGTATCAAGAGAGTTCGTCCCGAACAGCTGGTATTCACATACCAGGGCGACGGTGACCTGGCTTCCATCGGTACATGTGAAATCGTTCACGCAGCAGCTCGTGGCGAAAAAATCACAACAATCTTTATCAACAACGGTATCTATGGTATGACAGGCGGCCAGATGGCTCCCACAACACTGCCCGGCATGAAAGCTACAACAGCTCAGAAAGGCCGTGACCCTAAAGTAAACGGTAACCCCATCCGTGTATCCGAAATGCTGGCTACACTGACAGGTCCCGCATACATCGAAAGAGTATCCATCTCTACACCTGCACAGATTGCTCAGGCAAAAAAAGCAATCAGAAAAGCATTCGAAATCCAGAAACAGGGTCTGGGCTTCACATTTGTAGAAGTTGTATCCACATGCCCTACAAACTGGGGTGTAACACCTGTTAAAGCTATGGAATTTGTAAGAGAATCCATGATCCCTTACTATCCTCTGGGCGTATATAAAGATATCACAGTAGAGGAGGGCAAATAATATGAGTAACTTTTCTTCTATCATCGCAGGCTTTGGTGGTCAGGGCTCTCTGCTGATGGGTAAAATTATGGCATATGCTGGCATGCTGGAAGGCAAAGAAGTATCCTGGTGTCCTTCCTATGGTCCTGAAATGCGTGGTGGTACAGCGAACGTAAATGTTATCATCTCCGATGAAACAGTAGGTTCTCCCGTAATCACAAAAGACGCTGACTGTATCGTAGCACTGAACCAGCCTTCCCTGGACAAATTCGCTTCCGTTGTAAAAGTTGGCGGCTCTCTGGTTATCAACTCCGACCTGTGCACAGCTGGCGAAGTAAAAGAAGGCGTTAAAGTTTACAACATCCCCGCTAACACAATCGCAACAGAAAATTTTGGTGGCTCCAAACTGGCTAACCTGGTTATGCTGGGTGCTGTAGTTTACGCTACAGGCGCAATCGACGTTGCTGGCATGGACGACACATTCGCTCATGTATTCGAAGGCGGCAAAGCAAAATTCATTCCCGATAACAAAAAAGCTTTTGAACTGGGTTATGAATGTGCAAAAAATCTGTAATCTAAATTTGAATTGATTTAAATTACATAATCCCTCTGAAGATTCTTCTTCAGAGGGATTTTTTTGTGATAGAGCGGAGAAAATTTTGCGTATAGTGCCATTTATGATCTGCTTGCAGGATTATGAATGGCGGTATACCGCAATTCCTTTGCAGAGCAAACGTATGAGGGAAGCGAAGCCGTACGAATTGTTTCTTCTATGCTTAAAAAAGTATTCCTTATAAAAAATATTTGTGGTATACTTACAAATAAGTATGTAACCGTGAAAAATTTCCGTGAAGGGGCGTGCAGTATATGAAAAACAGAGTAAAGATCTCTATTGACGGCAAGAGCTTTACGCTGGTGGGCGAAGAAACAGAAGAACATATGCGTCAGGTGGCAGCATATATCGACCAGAAGATGACAGAGGTCCGTCAGAAGGCTGTTGCTGTTACGCTGGATTCCAGCCTTGCTTATGTGCTGACTTCCATCAATGTTGCGGATGATTATTTGAAAGAAAAAGCTTATACTGCAGAATTGGAAGGCAGACTGCTCGGCATGACAACAAGAGCACAGGAACTGGTGCAAAAGCTGGATGAAGCGGAAAAGGCGAAGGAAGAAGCAGAGGCAAAGCTGGATGAATATGCACTGGCTATGGAAGACGGCAGGGGTGTGCAGCTACAGATGACTTCCGCAAAATCAAAAAAACGAAAATAAAAAAAGAGTGTACATAGAAAGAGTGGAAAATCGGGAATATACCTGAAATCTGCTCTTTTCTTTCAATATAAAAGCTTGAAAAAGAAAGGGGAATATTATGACGATAATGAAACCGGAACTGCTTTCTCCCGCAGGTTCTATGGACAGCCTGAGAGCAGCAGTGAACAGCGGCTGTGATGCGGTTTATCTGGGGGGAAAACAGTTCAGTGCAAGAGCATACGCAGGCAATTTCGATCTGCAGGAACTGGAGGCTGCCTGTGATTATTGCCACCTGAGAGGGGTAAAGGTATATGTAACGGTAAATACCGTATATAAAGAGGAAGAATTGAAAGGTTTTCTGACATACATCAAGGCTTTGTATGAAATGGGCGTAGATGCGCTGATTATGCAGGATGCCGGAGCAGCAAAATTAGTGAAAGAACATTTTTCCGATTTCCCTCTCCATGCAAGCACGCAGATGACCTGCAATTCTTTGGCGGATGTGAAGTATTGGGAAAGTCAGGGCTTTGACAAGATCGTTCTGAGTCGTGAACTTTCTATCGAAGAAATCAGACAGATCACAGAAAATGTCGATGCAGAAATCGAAACATTCGTCCATGGTGCTTTGTGTGTCTGCTATTCCGGTCAGTGCATCATGAGCAGTATCCTTGGCGGCAGAAGCGGTAACCGCGGCCGCTGTGCTCAGACCTGCCGTCTGCCTTATACACTATATAAAGGTTACGAAAATATGGAAGAAGGCTATCTGCTTTCTCCAAAGGATATTATGACAATCAATATTCTGCCGGAACTGATCGAAGCGGGCATCGCTTCTTTAAAAATCGAAGGCAGGATGAAGAGTCCCGAATATGTAGCCGGTGTCACAGGTATTTACAGAAAATATATTGATCTGTATTTCGAAGATCCCGAGAACTACGAAGTGGATAAGGAAGATATCAAAGCTCTGCAGCAGATTTTCAACCGCGGTGGTTTCACAGAGGGCTATTATACCTCCTTTGCAGGAAGAAATATGATGAGCATCGAACGTCCCAAGCCTTGGGGGTTGAAGGTGGGCATCGTTGATAAATATTTGCCAAAACACAAGAAGGTAACCATCCGTACCAGGGAACCTCTGGTGCCCGGGGATGGTCTGGAGGTATGGACCCAGGAAGAACCTCATGTGGGCACCAATGTTTCCAAACATTCTAAAGCCGGTGAAGTCATCACCATCACCATGGAAGGCGACATCAATAAAAATGATGTGGTTTACCGTACCTTTGGCAAGGCTCTGAATGATGAGCTGAAAAAATCCTACGAAAGGGATACCAGAAAGATGCCTATTTCCGGTATGCTGCGGGTAAAAGAGGGGGAACCCATTTCTTTGCAGCTGTGGGATAATGGCGGCAACAGCGTATTTGTCAGCGGCGCGGTGGTAGAACCAGCCGGTTCTTCTCCTATGTTGCCCATGAAGCTGAGAGAGCTAGTAAACAAAATGGGCGCAACGCCTTTTGTACTGGAAAATCTGCAGACGGATATCGATCAGTATATTTTCGTCAGCGTCAGCGAAGTGAATCGTGTACGCCGCGAAGCCTGTGAAGCACTGGAAGCGTCCATCCTCAAGAAATCCAAACGGAAGGCGAAATCCGATGCCGTTTATGCGAAACCGGAAAAAAGACCTTTCCAGCTGCGGAAAAAACTGACCGCACTGGTGATGAATCTGGGCCAGTTGGATGCAGTGCTGAACGCAAAGGGCATTGTGCGCGTATATTATGAATGTTCTTCTGAACTGGAAAAGAATCTGGATAAGATCGTTGCAAGATGTCAGAAGGCTGGTGTTGGTCTGTATATCGCCCTGCCCAGAGTGGCAAGGGAATGGAATGCCGAAAAGGAACAGCCCATGATCGATATGTTGATAAACAGTGAGATCGATGGCTTTTTGGTACGTTCCGCAGGTCAGTTCGCTCAGGTGAAGGACAGCGGCAAGAAGATCGTTGTGGATTATAACCTGAATGCCATGAACCGTCAGACGGTGGAATACTGGAAGGCGCAGGGGGCGGACAATGTTTGTCTGTCCGTAGAAGCAAATCTGCAGGAAATTAACCAGATGGGGGACAGGGAATGCGAAATGGTGGTTTACGGCTATCTGCCTTTGATGAAAACCCAGCAGTGTCCCATTGGCAACTATGTCGGCGGGAAGGATGGTCATAAATATTGTTCCGAAAGAAATAAGGAAGATCTGTATTTCCTGAGAGACAGAAAAGGTGTAAAATTCCCCCTGATGACAGACTGCGAACGCTGTGTTTGCACGATTTTGAACGGGAAGCCTTTGTTTACACTGAAATTCTATGATGAAATTCTGGAAAGCACGACTGGTTATGTTCGTCTGGACTTTACAAAGGAAGGCCCCGGCAGAACAGAAAAAATTGCCAGAGCTTATGGGGAAATGACAGCCGATGTGGAACGCATCAGCCCTGCAACCCGTAACCTTTTGGGAGAAATGAGTGAAAAAGGCAATACGAAAGGACATTTCTTCCGCGGAGTGGAGTGATTTGAATGTTTGATCTGATCATTATGCTGAGTCGATATGCATTTATCGTTTATATCGTTCTGTTTTTGTGGCAGGGCATTGTTTATGTTGCCTATGAACAGGGCGGGTATCTGGGTAACCCCTACACGGCGGTGTCTATCCAGCGGCGGCTGGTGGTTTTGATGCATATCACGGCGTTTTTGATTCTTTCCTATAATCGGGAGACTTATATGTATGATATCCCAACGCTGATTTTTGCGGCGGTCTCTTTGGCTTTCATATTGTTTGCGGTCAAACTGCTGGACAGATTCTTTTACGAAGGTTGTCCGCTGATTTGGACGGGGATGCTGTTTTTGATGGATCTGAGTCTAATTATGCTGCAGAGGGTAGAGCCTTATCTGGCCCACAGACAGCTGATGTGGATGTGTATCGGTCTGGCGGGGATGTCATTTTTGCCAACATTTTTCCGCTTTATCCCCCGATTTGAAGTGTTTGAATGGGTGTATATCATTGCTTGCTATGGCTTGCTCCTGTGTACCAGACTGTTCGGCATTGCAAAGGGTGGTTCTACGAACTGGCTGTCTTTTGGCATCGGGCCCGTGGATATTACCTTCCAGCCTTCAGAAATTGCAAAATTTCTGTTTATTTTCTACCTTGCCAGTGTCTTCCGTAAAAGGGTAGAGTGGAAACAGTTCCTGACAACGGCAGTCTTGAGTGCGGGGTTGGTATTTTTATTGGTACTACAGAAAGACCTGGGCAGCGCGCTGATCTTTTTTATGACTTATATGGTTATGCTGTATATTGCCACATCCAATGAGTTTCTGTTCTTTTTGGGAATGGGGGCGGCCAGTGCCGCAGCAGCGGTGGCCTATAAGCTGTTTTCCCATGTCCGTGTGCGTGTGGCGGCATGGCAAAATCCTTGGGCGGATATTGATACCGGCGGCTATCAGATCGTCAGCTCTCTCTTTGCCATTACCACTTGGGGATTGTTTGGCAGTGGTTTGACCAAAGGTATGCCCAAAAGTATCCCTGTTGTAGAAAGTGATATGATCTTTGCGGCGATTTGTGAGGAATTCGGTGTCATCTTTGGTATGGGTGTCATCAGTATCTTTATTATGATTTTGTATCGTGGTGTGCGTATCGCGCTGGATTGCAACCGCAGATATTACAGCATCCTTGCGGCAGGGGTAACAACGATGATTTCTTTCCAGACCTTTGTGATTCTGGGGGGAGTCATCAAGCTGATTCCTCTGACAGGTGTGACTCTTCCTTTTGTCAGCTACGGCGGCAGTTCTGTTCTGGTCAGCTTAATGATGATTGGGCTTTTGCAGTGGGTATGTGTTTACAGCGAACAGCAGAGCCGAGAGGAAGAAGAACAATTGATGGCACTGCAGATGGGAGGTGGCTGGAATGAGTAATATGAAGCGCAGCATGCGTCGGGTGTTCTGGCTGCTGGCTCTATGTTTTTTTCTGCTGCTGGGTTATCTTGGAAAACTGGTTCTGGTAGATCGGAATGAGATTTCTGGCAATGCTTATAATCATCGTTTGCGTTATGTGGATGAAACCATTCACCGCGGAAATATTCTGGACAGAGATGGAGAAATTCTTGCCACCAGTGTTCTGCAAAATGACGGGACCTACAGCAGAGAATATCCTCGTGCCCGTATGGCGGCCCATATCACAGGCTACAGCAGTGTGGGGAAAAGCGGCGTAGAAGCGGCAGAAAACTTTACGCTGATGGCCTTGAAAAATGAATTGTTTCAGCGTGTCAGCGGTATTTTCAGAAAAACGGAATTGATGGGCAACAGCGTTGCCCTGACCGTAGATATGGATATCCAAAGTACAGCGGGGAATCTGCTGGGCAGTGCAAAGGGGGCTGTTGTTGTAATGGAACCTTCTACCGGTAGAGTCCTTGCCTTGCAGGCATATCCCGATTTTAATCCCAATAGTGTGGAAAGTCAGTGGGAAACATTGAAGGATCACGCGGATAGCCCTTTAGTCAACAGGGCAACGCAGGGATTATATCCGCCCGGTTCTACCTTTAAAACGGTAACGGCTCTGGCGGCTATGGAGTATCTTCCCGATTGGCAGAGCTTTACCGTCGAATGTACAGGGGAAATGGATTTTGAGGATAAGGTCATCCATTGCTACAATAATAAAGCTCATGGTACGGTGGATATGAAAGGAGCTTTGGCGGCTTCCTGCAACTGCTATTTTGCGGCACTGGCAAAGGAGATTGGTGCAGATAATCTGGCAAAGACAATGCGGCAGGTAGGCATGGATGTCCCCAGCCATTTTGAATTGGAAACCAGTGGGAACAATCTCTATCTGGCAAAAGGCGCAACAGAAAGCGAACTGGTGGAAACAGCTATCGGTCAGGGCAGAACAGGTGTGACTCCTTTATATATGGCTATGCTGGCTTCTGCCATTGCCAATGAGGGTATGATGATGCAGCCATATATCGTGGATCATGTGGTCTATCCCAATGGGGATACAGGAAAAAATACAGTTCCGAAAAAGCTGATGGAGATCTGTTCTGCGGAAGAAGCTTCTATATTAAAGGATATGATGACAGAGGTTGTGACCAGCGGTACAGGGACGGCGGCAGCAGTCAGCGGCATCACAGTAGCGGGTAAGACGGGTACGGCAGAAAATGCCACAGGCAATGACCATAGCTGGTTTATTGGTTTTGCTCCTGCGGAAGACCCGAAGGTGGCTGTGGCAGTGCTGATTGAAAATTCTAATTACGGTAGTGCAACACCTATTGCGGGAAAAATGATCCGTGCAGCTTTGACAGAATTGGGAGAGTATTAAAGAGGTAGTCAGATGAAGCTAAAATTTGACACATCAAAAACATATGCCATTGCGCTGGAAGGCGGAGGCGCGAAAGGGGCTTATGAAGCCGGTGTCTGGAAGGCGTTGGATGAAGCCGGTGTAAAATATAATGCTGTTGCGGGAACCTCTGTCGGCGCATTGAATGGTGCCATGATGGCAGCGGGAGAATTGGACACTGCAGTATGTCTCTGGGAAAATGTAAAGTTTTCGCAGGTGTTCGATGCAGATGATGCGCAGATGAAGAAGATTTACGATAGGGATCTGGAGGGCTTGAATGTGAAAGGCCTTCTCAGGGACGTTGTGGAGATCGTGAAGGATGGCGGGTTGGATATCGAGCCTCTGAGAAGAATGATGGAGGCTTATATTAATGAAGAAAAAATTCGGAATTCAGAGGTGGATTTTTTCTTTGTGACCTATTCTCTGACAGATATGGAAGAAGTGGAACTTTCTGCTAAGGAGCTGGAAAAAGGAAAATTGATCGATATGCTTCTGGCCAGTGCTTATGTTCCCGTGTTCCGGAGAAAGAAGCTGGACGGAAAAGATTATGTGGATGGCAGTGTGCAGAATATCGTTCCCATTGATTCTTTATTAAAAAGAGGATATCGGGATATCATCATGATTCGTATTTATGGTGTTGGCTTTGAAAAGAAGATCCAAATACCGGAGGATGCGAATGTGATTACCATTGCGCCAAAGGAAAAACTGGGCGGCATCCTGCAGTTTGATGCAGAAAGCACGAAACGGGACATGATGCTGGGTTATTTTGACGGCATGCGTATGCTTTATGGTCTGGCAGGCGAAAAATATTATATTGATCGGCAATGGAGCGAAATGCAGGCATATTTTGTGCTGAAGTCCATGATTGAACGCTTTGTTGGGGAAGCACTTCCGCTCAGAGAGATCAATGAAAAGCTCCTGCCCAGATTTGCCAGAAAGATGAAGGCGAAAGAAGGCGATTACCATGAGATGCTGCTGCGCTTTCTGGAAAAAAACGCAGAGCAGGCGGGCATCTTCCCCTTTCAAATCCGAACAGAAGCGGAACTGTTACAGGAAATCATAGAATATCGGAAAATTTAAATTTTTTTTCGCAGGACTTTTTGCTGTAAAAATAGCAGGAAGTCCTATTTTTTATTTTTTTAACAAAAAAATATACAGTCACTAAACGATAAAGCAGTCAAAAAAAGGCGGATTTACGGGAAAAACTGTATACAGAGAAGAAAAAGAAGGGGGCATATCTCGTCCGATATTGCATATAATTTAACAAAATCAGGGGCAGAAAGCAGTAAGATGGAAAGCCTGCAATACCGATAGGATTAAATTTTAGAAAATAAGTATGAAATGCCGCTTTTGGAATTAGTGCGAAAAATGGGAGAAGGACGAATGGATTTTACAAAAACGAAAGAAAAAATGAGAAAAAATAAGACTCTTTTTACAAATAAGATTTGAAAATAGGTAGCATGCGAATTGCTTTGTATACAAAAAAGCGGTTTTTGGAGAAGTTGGGACATTTTTTGACATTTTTTCCAAAATAAAAATAAATTTTTAACAATTTGGGTTGAAATGTCAAAACATTGATGTTATAATCAAACCAGTACAGGGGGTTATGTCTGAATACCTGTACATCAGAATGACAGGACTTATATTCGAAAAGGGAAGGATATAGGTTTTTTATAATGTCGTTCGATGGGTGGTTCGCAAAAAAGCAACACGGGGACAGCGAGCCACGCCCAACATTCTTCATGATTGTTTATCGCATGGTCAAATATACGATAGAGGAGGGAAACGAGGATGTATACAATGGGCATTGACGTCGGCTCCGCTTCTTCCAAGGTAGTTATCTTGAAAGACGGTAAAGACATCGTTGCGGCAGAGGTTGTACAGGTAGGTACAGGCTCTACAGGTCCCAAGAAAGCAATTGAAATGGCTTTCGAAGCAAGTGGTCTGAAGCAGGAAGACATTGCCTTCACAGTTGCAACAGGCTACGGCAGATTCTCTCTGGATGCTGACAAACAGTTCTCCGAGATTAGCTGCCACGCAAAAGGTATTTTCTTTTTGGTACCCACTGCACGTACGATCATTGATATCGGCGGTCAGGACGCAAAAGCGATCAGACTGGATAGCAAGGGTGGTATTAAGCAGTTTTTTATGAACGATAAATGTGCGGCAGGTACAGGTCGTTTCATCGAAGTTATGGCCAGAGTTCTGGAAACAACACTGGATGAAATGGCGACGCTGGACGAACTCGCAACAGAAACGGCACCTATCAGCAGTACTTGTACTGTATTCGCTGAATCTGAAGTTATTTCTCAGCTTTCCAAAGGTACAAGCAGAAATAACATTGCCAAAGGGGTTCACATGTCCGTAGCTAGCAGAGCGTGCGGCCTCGCTTACAGAGGCGGTCTGGAAAAAGACGTTGTCTTCACAGGCGGCGTTGCAAAAAATGCAGGCGTAGTTAGAGCGGTTGCTAGCGTATTGAAAACAGATGTAATTGTGGCACCCAATCCACAAACAACAGGCGCTCTCGGTGCGGCACTTTTCGCATACGAAGCGGCAACAAAAAAATAAAAGAAAGAGGGATTAGAATGAGTTTAACACAAGGCATGACAGCAAAAAAATTGTTAGGCTACTACCAGAACAAAGCTGACCAGGACGCAAGAGAAGCTAAAGCAAGAGGCGACCTTGTTTGTTGGTCTGCATCCGTAGCTCCTTCCGAATTCTGCGTAACAATGGGTATCGCTATGATCTACCCCGAAACACACGCAGCTGGTATCGGTGCTAGAAAAGGTGCTATCGACATGCTGGACGTTGCAGCAAGAAAAGGTTACAACATCGACTGCTGTTCTTATGGTAGAGTAAACATGGGTTACATGGAATGTCTGAAAGAAGCAGCTATCACAGGCGTTAAACCCGAAGTACTGGTTAACTCTCCTGCAGCTGACGTTCCCCTGCCCGATCTGGTAATCACATGTAACAACATTTGTAACACACTGCTGAAATGGTATGAAAATCTGGCTGTAGAACTGGATATCCCCTGCATCGTAATCGACGTACCTTTCAACCACACAATGCCTATTCCCGAATATGCAAAAGCATATATCGCTGATCAGTTCAGAAACGCTATTTCTCAGCTGGAAGTAATCTGCGGTAGACCTTTCGACTGGAAAAAATTCAAAGAAGTTAAAGACCAGACACAGCGTTCCGTATACCACTGGAACAGAATCGCTGATATGGCTCAGTACAAACCCTCTCCTCTGAATGGTTTCGACCTGTTCAACTACATGGCTCTGATCGTAGCTTGCCGTTCTCTGGACTATGCTGAAATCACATTCAAAGCATTCGCAGATGAACTGGAAGCTAACCTGAAAGCTGGCGTATATGCTTTCAAAGGCGCAGAAAAAACAAGATTCCAGTGGGAAGGTATCGCTGTATGGCCTCACCTGGGTCACACATTCAAAACAACAAAGAATCTGGGTGCTATCATGACAGGTACAGCATACCCCGCTCTGTGGGATCTGCACTATGATGCAAACGACGAATCCCTGCACTCCATGGCAGAAGCTTACACAAGAATCTACATCAATACTTGCCTGTCCAACAAAGTTGAAGTTCTGCTGAACATCATGAACAAAGGCAAGATCGATGGTACAATCTACCACCTGAACAGATCTTGTAAGCTGATGAGCTTCCTGAACGTTGAAACAGCTGAAATCATCAAAGGTGTTAACGGTAAACCTTATGTATCCTTCGATGGTGACCAGACAGACCCTAACGTATTCTCCCCTGCACAGTACGAAACACGTGTACAGGCACTGGTAGAAATGATGGAAGCAAACTTGGCAGCAGAATAATTTGAGGAGGAGAAAACGATGAGTAAAGTAGAAGCTATCTTATCCCAACTGAAAGATGTTGCAGCTAATCCTAAAAAAGCAATGGATGACTATAAAGCTGAAACAGGTAAAGGCGCTGTAGGTATCATGCCTATCTACGCTCCCGAAGAAATGGTACATGCAACAGGTTACCTGCCTATGGGTATCTGGGGTGCTCAGGGCAAACAGATCTCCAAAGCACGTACATATCTGCCCGCATTTGCATGCTCTATCATGCAGCAGGTTATGGAACTGCAGTGTGAAGGCGTTTATGATGAACTGGCAGCAGTTCTGTTCTCCGTTCCTTGTGACACTCTGAAATGTCTGTCTCAGAAATGGAAAGGCGCAAACGCTGACAAAGTTATCGTATTCACACACCCTCAGAACAGAGGTCTGGAAGCAGCTAACAAATTCCTGGTAACAGAATACGAACTGGTTAGAAAACAGCTGGAAGCTTATCTGGGTGTTAAAATCACAAACGCAGCTCTGGAAAACTCCATCGCTATTTACAACGAAAACAGAGCAGTTATGCGTGAATTCGTTAAAGTAGCAGCTGACTACCCTCAGGTTATTAGCGCAGTTGATCGTCATGCTGTATTCAAAGCAAGACAGTTCATGCTGAAAGAAAAACACACAGCACTGGTGAAAGAACTGATCGCTGAAGTAAAAGCTATGCCCGTACAGCCTTGGGATGGCAAAAAAGTTGTTGTTACAGGTATCATGCTGGAACCCAATCAGGTTCTGGAAATCTTCGACGAATTCAAACTGGCTATCGTTGATGACGATCTGGCTCAGGAATCCAGACAGATCCGTGTTGACGTTCTGGACGGCGAAGAAGGCCCTCTGTACAGAATGGCAAAAGCATGGCAGCAGATGTATGGTTGCTCCGTTGCAACAGATACAAAGAAAGGCCGCGGCAAAATGCTGATCAACAAAACAATCGCTACAGGTGCTGACGCTGTAATCGTAGCTATGATGAAATTCTGTGATCCCGAAGAATGGGATTACCCTGTAATGTACAGAGAATTTGAAGAAAAAGGCGTTAAAAACCTGATGATCGAAGTTGACCAGGAAGTAACATCCTTCGAACAGGTTAAAACAAGACTGCAGTCCTTCGTAGAAATGCTGTAATTTTTCCTACCGCATTTACTTTGATGGAAATGTAATTTAACGGGGGTAGGAGACTACCCCTGTTCTTCTAATATTGTGAAGCAAAACAAAAAATTTTTATAGGAGGTCTAACATAATGGCTAGACAGGTAAAAATTATTACTGCTGCTGAAGCTGCTGCGCTGATTAAAAATGGCGACACAGTTACAACAAGTGGTTTCGTAGCAAGCTGTATCCCCGAAGCTCTGGACAGAGCTGTTGAAGAAAGATTCCTGGCAACAGGCGAACCCAGAGATCTGTTCTATGTATACTGCGGTTCTCAGGGTAACAAAGACGGTCGTGGTGCTGAACACTTTGCACACGAAGGTCTGCTGAAAAGATTCATGGCTGGTCACTGGGCAACAATCCCCGCTATGCAGAAACTGGCTCTGGATAACAAAATTGAAGCTTACAACGTATCTCAGGGTGCTCTGTGCCACCTGTTTAGAGAAATCGCTGGTCATAGACCCGGTTACCTGACAAAAGTTGGTATGGGTACATTTATCGACCCCAGAAATGGCGGCGGTAAAGTAAACGCAAAAACAACAGAAGACTACATTAAGCTGGTTAACTTTGAAGGTGAAGACTATCTGTTCTATCCTTCTTTCCCCATCAATGTAGCTATGATCAGAGGTACATACGCTGACGAAGCTGGTAACATCTCCTTTGAAAAAGAAGTTTCTCCTCTGGAAGGTACATCCGTATGTCAGGCTGTTAAAAACAGCGGCGGTATCGTTATCGTTCAGGTAGAAAAAGTTGTGAAAGCTGGTACACTGGATCCTCGTCTGGTTAAAGTTCCCGGTATCTATGTTGACTACGTTGTAGTTGCTGATTCCAAAGATCATCAGCAGACACTGGATTGTGAATACGATCCCGCTCTGTCCGGTGAAATGAGAAATCCTGACGTTGCTCCCGCTCCCCTGCCTCTGGACGCTAAGAAAATCATCGGTCGTCGTGGTGCGCTGGAACTGGAAAAAGACGTTGCAGTTAACCTGGGCGTAGGTGCTCCTGAATATGTTGCTTCCGTAGCAAACGAAGAAGGCATTGGCGACTTCATGACACTGACAGTAGAAGGCGGCGCTGTTGGCGGCGTACCCGCTGGCGGTATCAGATTCGGTGCTGCTTACAACGCAGACGCACTGCTGGATCAGGGTTACCAGTTCGACTTCTATGATGGCGGCGGTCTGGATCTGTGCTATCTGGGTCTGGCTGAATGTGACCCTAAAGGTAACATCAACGTTTCCAGATTTGGTCCTCGTATCGCTGGTTGCGGTGGTTTCATCAATATCACACAGTGCACACCTAAAGTATTCTTCTGTGGTACATTTACAGCAGGTGGTCTGAAAGTAAAAGTGGAAGACGGTAAAGTTGTAATTGTTCAGGAAGGTAAACAGAAAAAATTCGTAAAAACTGTTGAACAGATCACATTCAACGGCGACGTTGCTAACGAACGTGGTCAGCAGGTTATGTATATGACAGAAAGATGCGTATTCGTTCTGAAAGAAGACGGCCTGCACCTGACAGAAATCGCTCCTGGTATCGATCTGCAGACACAGATTCTGGATCAGATGGAATTTGCTCCTATCGTTGACAGAGACGAAAACGGCGAAATCAAACTGATGCCCGCATCCCTGTTCACTCCCGAACTGATGGGTCTGAAAGAAATGAAACTGGGCTAATCTTTAGAGAGAACCTGATTTCTGAATTTCATACATAAAAAATGGCTCCTGCCTTATGGCAGGGGCCTTTCTTTATTTAGAGAGATGCCTTCCTGAGCGGGATTATTGATAATATGTCCGCGGAAATCAAAACGAGAGCCATGGCAAGGGCAATCCCAGCTTTTTTCATCGGGATTCCACTCCAGCTGACAGCCAAGATGAGGACAGCGGATATTTACCATATGGATGGTGCCATCCTCCTCTTTGTATACGCCGATTTTTTCTCCGTCCACTTCAACAACACCGCCATGTCCGGCAGGCAGTTCATTTTCTGTTGTTTCCGGAAGCTTGAAGAATCGTTTTGCCAAAGTTTTGGTGGCTTCCTTCATTTCACAGGCAATACCTTCCGCAGCTTCCATAGAAAAGCGTTGAGGGTCAAAAACGGCAGCATAAGGATTTTCCTTTCCACAGATCATATCCCGAATCAGCAGGGCGGAAACCATAGAAGTGGTCATGCCCCATTTTTGAAAACCTGTAGCAACATACCAATCGGGCTTTCCAGAGGCGTATTGTCCAATATAAGGGATGCCGTCAACGGGCATACAGTCCTGGGCAGACCAATGGGCAGCTTCTTTGGCATTTGGAAACAGTTCCATTGCCTTTTGCCTTAATGCATCATATCTGCCGCCTTCGCGGTTATCTCCGGTACGATGACCCGCACCGCCGAAAAGGAAATACTTGTCATAAATACGAAAGGAGTAGTTGTTTTCTTCATCTCCAATAAACATACCGTCCGCCAGAGGGGCGTCTTCCAAGGCCAGTACGTAGGAACGTTCCTGATGCATGCGGGCAAAATATAGTCCGGGAAAATTCACAAAGGGATAGTGGGTGGCGAAAACGATATGTTCCGCGGTTACCTTAGCTCTTGGTGTGTGTAATGTGTGTGCATCTACGGTTTGTACTGGCGTTTTTTCGTAAATTTCCAGCTGTTCTGCCAGATGCTTGATGAATTTCAAGGGATGAAACTGCGCCTGTCCATCGAAGCGAAGCGCAGGAGAAATCCCGAAAGGTGCCTTTGCATGGCTTTGAAAGGAGGCGGAGATACCCAAAGATGCGGCAGCTTCTGCCTCGGCCATCAGTTTTGATTTGTCCTGAGCATAAACAAAGGCGGCGGTTTCCTGAAAATCGCAGGGGATCTTTTCTTCTGTGATGATACGGCGATATTCTTCGATGGCCGCTTCATTTGCCATAGCATATTGCCGTGCTTTATCTTCTCCCTGAGAGGAAATCAATGCGGCGTATTTTAAATTGTGCTGAGAAGTGATCTTTGCGGTGGTGTTTTTGGTCTGTCCGCTGGCAATGCGGTTTGCTTCCAAAACGATCACCTTTTTGCCTGCTTTCTGCAGCTGATAGGCGATCAGGATACCTGCCATGCCTGCGCCGATCACGACCACTTCTGTTTTTTTATCCTTCTGCAGCTGTTCTCGTTTGGGAATACTGCAGGTTTTTGTCCAGATGGATTCCATAGCTACCTCCTGATGTGTTTTTTCTTAACATGTCAGGAATTTTTTGTTTTTTGTGTGGAAAATGCAGGAATGAAAAGAGGATTTCGAAGGAAACTAGCAAAAAGGAGAGGAGGATATCAAATGAATCATTTGCAATATGAAAAATCCCCGTATCTGTTACAGCATCGGGAGAACCCCGTGGATTGGTATCCATGGGGGGAGGAAGCCTTCGCAAGAGCAAAAAAGGAGGATAAACCGATTTTTTTGAGCATTGGCTATTCCACCTGTCACTGGTGTCATGTGATGGCTCATGAATCCTTTGAGGATGCGGAAGTGGCGGAGGTTTTGCATCGCAGCTTTATTTGTATCAAAGTGGACAGAGAGGAGCGACCCGATATCGATGCTGTTTATATGGGCGTTTGTCAGATGATGACAGGCAGCGGAGGCTGGCCTTTGACTATTTTGATGACGGCGGAGCAAAAGCCCTTCTTCGCAGGGACATATTTTCCCAAATGGAGCCAATACGGAATGCCGGGGCTGATGGAATTATTGGCACAGGTAGAAAAGCTTTGGAAGACAGACCGGAAAAAACTTTTGGAAACGGGAGAGAAAATCGCAAGCTTCCTGCAGAAGGAATCGACAGAGGAATTGGCTGCGCCAACAGCAGTATTGCTGGAGCAAGGGGCGGCGGAATTGCTGCAGCGGTTTGATCGGGAATGGGGTGGCTTCGGCACTGCACCTAAATTTCCAACCCCCCATAATCTGTTCTTTTTGCTGCGCTACGGGAAAGCGGAAGGAAATGCCATTGCCGTCTCTGCAGTGGAAAAGACTTTGGATGCCATGGCACAGGGGGGGATCTTTGATCAGATCGGCGGTGGATTTTCCCGTTATTCCACCGATGAAAAGTGGCTGGTGCCTCATTTTGAAAAAATGCTGTATGATAACGGACTTTTGGCTTATGCATATTTGGAAGGATATCTGCAGACAGGAAAGGAATTTTATAAGGAAATTGCAGAAGAGACACTGGATTATGTGATGCGGGAGTTAACAGACACAGATGGTGGGTTCTTTTGCGGGCAGGATGCAGACAGCGAGGGTGCAGAAGGAAAATATTATGTTTTGCGGCCCCAGGAAATAAAGGATGTCCTTGCGGAAGACGCAGAAGAATTTTGTCGTTATTTTCATATCATGGAGTATGGAAATTTCGAAGGCGGCTCGATTCCCAATCGCTTGGGGGAAGAAGCAGAAATCAGACCGGAAAAAATAAAAGAACTTTGCGGAAAAGTTTACGCATATCGGAAAAAACGAACAACGTTGCATAAGGATGATAAGATCTTGACGGCATGGAATGGTCTGATGATCGCTGCTTTTGCAAAAGCGGGATTTCTTTTGGAGAATACTGCCTATACGTCTGCGGCAGAACAGGCGGCGGCGTTTCTGGAGGAAAGGTTGATAGATGCGGATGGGCGGCTTCTTTTGCGATATCGGGATGGAGAAGCGGCCCATATGGGGCAGCTGGATGATTATGCCTTTCTTGCTTTGGGGTTACTGGAATTATATCAAGGAACCTTTGCAGTGACATATTTGCAAAAAGCACAGCAGCTTGCAGAACAGATGTTGGAGTGGTTTGGCGATAAAGGGGACGGGCTTTGTCTTTATGCAAAGGATGCAGAACAGTTGATCCAAAGGCCGAAAGAAACCTATGACGGTGCAATGCCTTCAGGAAATGCAGTCGCCGGATATATTTTTGCAAAGATGGCAGCCCTGACAGGGGAAGAAAAATGGCTGGAAGCAAGGGACAGGCAGCTGGCTTTTCTGGCCAGTGCAGCAAGGAATATGCCCTCCGCCCATTGCTTTGGGCTATATGCCATGGCGGAAGTGGTTTATCCGACTATGGAGCTGGTTTGCGTTTCTGCGGAAAAACAGCCTTCGGGCGCATTCCGAAATTTTTTGCGGAAAGAAAAAGAAAGGGGAATAACGGTACTGCTCAAAAATAGAGAGAATGCAGAGAAGATGGAGAAGATTTCTCCTTTTACAGCAGGGTATCCGATTCCGGAAAAAGGGGAGGTATACTATCTTTGCAAAGGGGCAACCTGTTTTGAAGCGCAGCGCACCATCGAGGGACTGAAGCAGATCCTGAGCGTATAAAAATTCCAGTATTGACCATACTAACAAAAAAGGAGGAATGAACATGGATTTTAAAAACAGTGAAACAAAGGAAAATCTGATGCGGGCCTTTGCGGGAGAAAGCCAGGCAAGAAACCGTTATACCTTTGCGGCAGAGCAGGCAAAGGAACAGAAACTGCATGTGATTGAGGCAGTGTTCAAATTTACCGCCGGTCAGGAGCAGGAGCATGCAGAGATTTTTTATAAGCACCTGAAGGAACTGGCAGGGGAGAACGTGCATATCGATGGCAGTTATCCCGTGGATATTTACGAAACGGTACTGGAAGTGCTGCGGGCAGCTCAGCACAATGAATATGAAGAATATGAGCCTGTTTATAAAACCTTTGGGGACAAAGCCATGGAGGAAGGTTTCCCGAAGGTGGCTGCATCCTTCCATCATATTGCCAATATTGAAAAAATCCATGGCGACCGCTTTGGGGAACTGGCAGATCTGCTGGAGCAGAATAAGCTGTTCATCAGCGATGTGGAATGTAAATGGATGTGCCTGAACTGCGGTTTTGTGTTTGAAGGAAAAAATGCACCGGAACAGTGTCCTGTCTGTCAGCACGATAAAGGATATTTTATCCGTCTGGAACTGGCACCCTATACAAAAGCATAAAAATAAGCCCCCTCTTGGGGGCTTTTCTGTTAGAAAAGTGCATCTTTCAGTTCGCTGCCGTTGATGGTTGCGCGTTCATCTTCTTCCAGAGGAATGATGATGCATTTTTTGCCGTCGATGATCTCTGTTTTGATGGCAGGCAACTTTTCGGGAGAAACCTGCAGAATGATCTCCTTTTCCGAAATTTCTGCAGGAGCTTCTTTTTCTTCCAGTTTTTGTTTCAGTGTTTCCACTTCTAATGCCAGCACTTCCGCCTTTTTCTGGGCTGCGCGGGCGTTTAAAGCCTTATTATCAATCAGATTTTCTGCAAGGGGAGGGGCATCGCCGAATTCTTCCTGACAGATTTCTTCTACCTTTGCGATGATGTCTTCGGAAAGACCTTTATCGGTCATGGCTTCTCGGATAGAGGAAGAAGTCAGAAGAACAGGCTCGTTTTCGAAGATATTTTTATGCTCGTCTACCATATCGCTCAGATCCTGTTGAATATCCAGAATGATATCCTTTGCATCTTCCACTTCTGTAGAAATGACTTCCTTCAAAATGGCATGAAAGGCTTTTTTCTCTTCTGCGGCAGTGCGCTTGGGTTCGCAGCCCAGAGCTTCCCGCATGAAATCCGGCTGCGCTTTTTTGGCATCCTTCACAAAATATCCCATAGCATTTACATCGCTGCTTCTGTCGGAAAATGCAGGGAAGAGGAACCCTGTTTCTGGTACGGAAACCACCCAGTCGCGGATACGAGGGGCGATCACGTTTTTCTCCTTGTGATAGCCCAGACCTGCTTTTGTCAGTTCTACAGGGCAGATGGCGCAGAGGATATATTCGTAAACTTCTTCCGATTCATCCAGCTTATTATTGTCTGTTGTTTTTGTCATAACGTCATACGCATCATGGAACAGAAGGATCAGGTAGTTGCCTGCATGGTCATATTCTTTGATGATGCGTTCGTAGAGGACATCCAAAAGGCCATCGGATTTCAGTCCGCTGTCCCGCAGGCCTAAGAAGAATTTCTGGGCTTCTGTACCTGCCGCTTCCTTCAGGAAGGAAAGTTCCAAAAGGTTATTACCGATGGTGCCGGAAAGGGCTTTCTTTGCAATTTCCAGATATTTATAAAATTCTTCCTCGTCCAGATTCAGGAAGGTTTCGTTCATATGTAATACGATATTTTTCTGGCTGTCTACATAGCAGCCGCGCATTTTTGTAAAGGTGCAGCCATCTTTTTTTAGACGACGTTTTAATTCAAGGATATCTTTTTTATTCATGATCGGTTCCTTTCTTTGGTCAAAATCATTCCAAGAGACATTATAATGATTTTTCTCTTTTCCTGCAAGAGCGGATAGGAGATAGATTTGTCGGAGGGTTTTCTCCATAAAAATCTTGCTTTTTTCAGTGGGGTATATTATAATATTTTCTGTTAAGCTGATATGGCTCAGTTGGTAGAGCAATTGATTCGTAATCAATAGGTCGCGGGTTCGAGTCCCGCTATCAGCTGCCAGCTCGGAAATCGATGGATTTCCGAGCTTTTTATATTGCAGATTTGTAGGATTTGAGGCTGATATCTGTTAAATATAACGAACGAATGTTATTGCATTATTTACAATCGTATGTTATAATGTACAGGAAAGCGGAGTGATTATTTCATAAGGCTCACGGCTCGATTCTTATGTTTTTTCTTTTCCTTCCTCCGCTTTTTCCTAAGTAATTTCTATCGTTTTTTAGGAGGCAGTAAAATGACTAGCAATAAGAAAAAAGTATTTGGTCTTGCGTTTATGACAGTGTTCCTTTGGGCGTCTGCTTTTCCTCTGACAAAAGTGGCACAGGAGCAGTTCACATCTATCCCTCTGGGTTTTCTGAGATGTTCTGTAGCGGCTATTTTCCTGATGATCATTGGTAAATTGGCAAAAATCAGGCTGCCGCAGAAGAAACATATCCCTTTGTTCTTTGTATCCGGTGGCCTTGGATTTACCATGTATATGATCACATTCAATACAGGTATTTTGACACTGACCTCTGCCACATCCAGTATCATCATTGCGGTAACACCGATTCTGACTGCAGTAGTAGCATCCAGACTGTATAACGAAAAAATCAAACCCGTTGGTTGGTGTGCTATTGGCTCTGCCTTTATTGGGGTTCTGATTCTCCTGTTGTGGGAAGGCGTTTTCTCTATCAATATTGGACTGATCTGGACATTAGGTGCGTCTCTGGTGTTCTGTGGCTATAATGTCATGACAAGAAGGCTGGGAGCTATGGGATATAATGCGTTAGAAATTGTTACATACAGCATGATCTGTGGGGCCATTCTGCTGGGTTTCTGGGCAGGAGAAGGCTTCCGCCAGCTTTCCGGAGCAAGCATGAGCCACATTGTTGCCTTGATTTATCTGGGGGCATTTCCCAGTGCCACAGCATATTTCCTGTGGGGGAAGGCCATGAGCTTTGCAGAAAGAACCAGCGAGGTTACAAATTTTATGTTTGTGACGCCTTTACTGAGTACGATCATGGGTTTTATTATTTTGAAAGAAGTACCCAATGCAGGTACCTTTATCGGCGGTGCTATTATTATTATCAGTATTGTTGTATTCAACCTGAAAGGGAAATGAAAAAAGGGAGTCGGAAGACTCCTTTTCTATTGCTTTTTGACGAGAAAAGGCGTATCTTGTTGGAGGAAGGATCAAGAAGAAAAGAGATGAAAGCATGACAAAACAAAAAAAGAAGGTTGTGGCATACAGCCTGTTTACTATATTCCTTTGGGCATCGGCCTATCCGCTGACGAAAATTGCCCAAACTCATTTTACACCCATTCCAATTTCCTTTATCCGCAGTTTTATTGCCGGTTTTCTGATGCTGATCGTCGGCAGGATGTATGGGATGCAGATGCCGAAAAAGAAACATATTCCACTTTTTCTTGCTTCAGGGGCATTAGGGTATGTAATCTATACGGTTGCCATGAATATCGGTCTGCAGACACTGCCTTCTGCCACCTGTAGTCTTCTGGTTGCCACATCGCCCATCATGACGGCGATCATTGCAGAAAGAGTCTATCATGAAAAAATCAATGTGATTAGCTGGCTGGCAATTTTGATTGCCTTTGTGGGGGTTGCGATCCTGCTTCTTTGGGATAGTGGGGGAACTTTTACTATCGATGCGGCAATGCTTTGGATGTTGCTTTCCGCGGCTTCCTGGGCGGGCTATAATATCCTGACAAGAAAGCTGGTGGCACTGGGCTATACTTCCGCCCAGATCACTTGTTTCAGCATGATCGCGGCGGCATTCTGGCTCAGTTTCTGGGCGGTAGATGGTTTCAGAGAAACTTTTACGGCAGAACCGGTTCATATTCTTTCCTTGCTGTATCTTGCTGTAATTTCCAATGCAGCGGGCTGCATCCTCTGGGGGAAAGCCATGGCCTATGCGGAAAAGACCAGTGAGGTAGCGAATTTCATGTTCCTGTCACCGCTTTTGTCTGCATCGATGAGTTTTCTGTTATTGAGAGAAGTACCTGGTGTGGGCACATTTATTGGCGGTGCAGTTATCATTGGCGGTCTGTTATTGTTTAACTTGAAAGGACAGAAGTGATGAAAAGCATCCGAAGGATGCTTTTTGTCGGGAGGGCACACGAAGGAGCACCGACCATTAAAATAAAAGAAAGGCGTGGTAATGAACCGAACCAGTAAAATCGGACAATAGCAAAAAAAGACCTCTTATTGTAGAAT
>CALFPN010000013.1 GCA_937919015.1 uncultured Clostridia bacterium | reverse complement strand
TCATCGCCAGCAGAGATACCAAAAAAATGAAACAGCTGGCAAAACGTCTGCCCGTAAACGTAAAAATCGTAACCGTCGATCTGTCCAAGGCAGAAGATTGTTATTATTTATATGAAGAAACAAAATCCGAAAATATCGACATCCTCATCAACAACGCCGGCTTTGGGGCCTTTGGCCCTTCCTGGGAAGTCCCCTTGGAAACGGAACTGAACATGATCGACCTGAACATCCGCGCCGTTCATATCCTCACCAAACTGTTCCTGCAGGATTTTATGGCGAAGGATAGCGGCTACATCCTCAACGTTGCCTCCTCCGCCGGTTTTCTTGCCGGCCCCCTCATGTCCGCCTATTACGCCACCAAGTCCTACGTTCTCCGCTTCACGGAAGCTCTCCACGAGGAACTCCGCCGCACAGGCTCCAACGTGAAAATTTCCGCCCTGTGTCCCGGCCATGTGGAAACGGGCTTCGATAAACGCGCCAATGTGCGTCATTCCATCGGCGGCCTGACTTCACGAAAAGTAGCAAAAATCGGCATAAACGGTATGTTTCGTGGTGATGTTGTCATCCTCCCCGGCCTGCTCATGAATCTGACCTATTTCGGCGAAAAATTCCTCACCGAACCCCTCATGCTTCGTGCCGCCTATACCGCCCAGTCAAAAAAACGATAAGGTTCAGCCGCCGCGCAGGTGATTCCGCGCTGCCGCCGCATTCCCGCGCAGGGAATTCCTCGCAGAAATTTTGAAAGCATGCTTTCTTTTTTCTGCGAGGATTTACCGAGATCAGGGAAAGGCGTGGCGGCCCCTGCGGCGTTTAGCCGATGGCGGCCCGTGTGGCGTTTAGCCGATTTCTCTCCTGTGGCATTTCACCAATAGAAAGGATATTTCCCATGCAAAAGATAAGACAAGTATTAAACTTAACCATCCGCGGCTTTATTGGCAAGGAAGTGGGCCGCCGCTCCGCCGGCCTGACCTACTACCTCGTCTTTGCCATCTTCCCCTTCGTCCTCTCCATCATCTCCATTCTGGGTAGACTCCATCTGCCCATGATCTCTCTGAAAGGGGACGTTGCGGCCTTCCTGCCCGCCGATGTGATTACCTTATTAAATATCACTCTTGTCCATATGACGGCCTATTCCAACGGAGCCATTTTAACCTTCGGTTTGGCCTTTGCCCTGTGGTTTCCCTTCCGCGCCGTGAAAAACATGACCGAAGAAGTGGCGGATATCTATGAGGATGATCAATTCTCCGGCAAAAAGCATCTGTTGAAGGTCTTTTTCCTGTATCTCATTATTCTGGTCTTTATCCCTGCCATGTTTGTTCTGCTGATCATCGGGGAAGGGCTCCTTTCCTTCGTGGCCCAGTTTCTGCCCATCACCATGGAATTCATCACCCTCTGGAATAAGATTCGCTTCCTGCCCTTGGCCCTTGCCCTTATTCTGCTGACCTCTGCGGTCTATGCCCTATCTCCGGCGGCCCGCCCCGGCTGGCGATATGTTCTCCCCGGCGCGCTGCTTTCCACGGCGGCGTGGATGGCCTATTCCATGTTTTTCGCCCATTATGTAAACAATATGGGGGACTATTCCGTTATCTATGGTTCCATCGGTGCCATCATTGTTTTCCTCATCTGGCTGAACTGGTCGATGACGGCCCTCCTCACGGGCGCGGTCTTCAATCAGGCCCTCCGCGAAGCAAATAAAAAAACACCTGCCATTGACGAACCCAACAACAAGTGATATACTAAACATAAGAAAAGGATTACCGCTTTTGCAGAGGCGGCCAGTCCTTAACGAGTGGAGAGACCGTCTAACTTTGCAGGTTAGGCGGTCATTTTTTATTTATCCCCTGTTTTACACAGGGCGATAAGAGCTACGATAAAAATACCTACCTGAATTAAATCAGGATATGTAACATGCGGAAGTTTGCTATGCAAACCGACCAAGGGTCGCTGCTTGCAGTTCCGCACATAGCATCACCCCCCTTTGCAGAGAGTGACCAACCGCCAAGCGATAATCCTCGCCTTGATTTTACCACATTCTCCATATTTCCACAAGTGAACAAAAAGAGAGACTCTCGTCTGAGAGTCTCTCTTTTTATTCCGCCGCCAATTCGGGATGCTTGGCGATGAAGGCATCCAGTCCTTCCTCGGTATTTTCAAACCCTTCGCCCATCATCATCCAAGCGATATCCCAGATTCTGTTTGCCACCCGCAGCGTGTGTTCGCCAATGATCCTGTCGATTTTATCCGCCAGTTCTTCCTGTTTCACCCTGCGCAGGGCCTCTTTTTTTTCGAACTCCTCGTAATCCAGCCCATATCTGGCATATCGTTCGATTTTTTCTTTTCGTTCTTTTTCTTTTCTGTCCAGTTCGGCAAAGATTGCCATGCTTTCTTTTTCTCTTTCGCCCAAAGTCATTTTTTCTCCTCCTTACATAAATTCGATGATCCAAAGCCCCACAATAAATTCGTGATTCAGCCCTTTGGTTGTGAAAGTAACAGAATCCGTCCCCAGCGTATACGCAACGGACAAAAGGATGTCGGTATCGTTGCTCAGCCGTTCCAGAATACAGAGACATTTTGTGGGATCAACGGGGTTGATCGCAACGCTGATTTCCTTTTTTTGCTGCAGATTGCCGCTCCCGATCCGCTGGATGGATTTGATAGCCGTCAGCCCCGCTGCAGCTTTGCTGCCCAGCAGAGAAAAGATGGTCTGTCCGCTTTCCGCCGGTGTCCCGATTTTTTCATTGATCTGGCCGATGCCCAGCTCCGCCCCCTGCAGGATGCCGTCCAGCGTTTCGAAATTTTCGCTCAGGGGGGAAATATCGTAACCATCTGCATCCGCCGGCAGTGCAAAATTGTAATGTTCGGAATAGGTCATGTCGTCACCTCCTTTCTGTCCCTATCATAAGCCATGCCGAATCTCATGGAGTCTCAATTTTTGCCAACGACAAAAAGGCCTATGTTGCATAGACCTTTTCGTGTGATGTTGTAGTGGTTCGCGTCGGAACGCCGCCGCTCCTGTTGCTGAGACTTAGTTGAACTCAATGATCCAGAAGCCGAGGATTAGTCTGCCGGCACTCGTGCTGCTATCATGTGTGATTGTGATTTCTGTGTTTGTTAGATTGTAGTCGAATTTTGTATGATAATCATAATAATTGTACAATCGTTCAGAAATGACAATACATTTTGTCGAATCAACTTCCTGAATAGATACACTGCCGCTGGAGGTAGAAATTTCTGTTGTATATGTTACGCGCTGAATGGATTTAATGACAGAGTTACTGCCGGATTTCAAAAGAGAAAAAATGGTTTCTCCTTCTTCTGCAGAGCCGATTTTTTCATTAACCTCAGCGCAAACAGCTTCATTTGCTGCCATCAGTGTGTCGATCGTTTCAAAGTTTTCATTAAATGTTTCTACATTATAATAGTCACTTTCCCCTGGTATCGTCAGATTGTAATTTTCTGTGTATGTCGCCATGTGCTCACCTCCTTTCTGTTCTTATCTTATCCCATGCCGAATCTCTTGGAGTCTCAATATTTCACAAATTGCAACTATCACAATAGTATAATATCTGTCTGTAATATTTCACGATATATTGCTGTAATATTTCAGTTTTATTACAAAACGTGAGTTTCTATTGTCAAAGAGTGAAGTTGATGTTAGTATGATTTTGCAAAGTAGCTCGGTAGTTCCAATTGGAATTGTCACAAAACGGAAGAAATGGACGAAACAGAAGCCGAATCATTGAATGGGTGTGGAGGAAGCCGAAGGGACGAAAAGGACGGAAGGGCTGTGCCGAGGACATGCGGCACGAAAGGCGAAACGCACTTTCGTTGTATAATTATGAAACGAACAAAACGAACGAACAAAAATTTAAAAGGAGGTAATTGACCATGAAAAAATTCATTTCTATGGTTATGGCTGCGGCTATGGTAGTTTCTCTGGTGCCCGCAACAGCTTTTGCTGCATCTGATGATGTTACAGCATCCGCTAAAGTTGTAGACGTACTGGAACTGACAGAAAAACAGGCTAAAGATACACCTTTCATTTCTGAAGGTAACTACCCTAATGAAGTTCCCGAACTGCAGCTGAAAATCACAAACGCTGATTACAGAAAAACAAATCCCGACGAATCCACAATGGATGTTACTCTGAAACTGGATAACGCTGAATTCGTTGGTAGCGACGGTAAAACTCTGCTGTACGAATCCACACTGCTGGGTATGGTAACAGTACTGTCCGACGAAACAGGTGAAGAAGCTACTTACATCGATGTTTCCGTTAACAAGGAAGATATGGAAGAAGATGAAGTAGAATTCACATTCACAGGTCAGTTCGAAGAAGACGACAAAATCATCTTCGATATGAAATCTTACCTGACAAAAACAAAACCCGGCACAGAAGCTACAGTATCCGTTGAATCCGATATGGTAACAGTAGATGGCCTGGTTTACGCAGCAGTACAGGACAACGTTCTGGAACTGGATGTTAAAGACACAGTAGACGTAGCTGAAGAAGAAATCGTTGAACTGGAAAAAGTTACAATCGAAGCAGCTACAGGCTACCTGCCTACAGGCGACACAGATAAAGAAGATATCAAAGTTAAACTGAACAGTGGCTTTGAATTTGTTGACAACAGCAAAAAAGCAGTTAACGATGTACAGATCGCAATCAAAGATGATGTTGCTAAAGTAACAGAAATCGATGGCGACACAATGTGGCTGGAAGTTGCTGGTGAAAACGTAGAAAAAATCGTTATCACAGGTATCCTGGTAGAAGCTGACACAGCTAAAGAAGGCGACGTTGCTACACTGACAGTATCCGCTACAGATTGGGACAAAGCTTCCGTTGATGTAGCTACAGTAGTAGGCGAAGGTCTGACAATCTCCGTTGACGAAGATGCTGACGTTCCCGAAATCTGGTCCGGTGTTGACGTTAACAACACAGGTCTGACAGCAGATGATGACCACCTGGCTCTGGAATTCACAGTAGAAGAAACAGTAGCTGGTGCTTACAACGAAAAAGAAGAAGTTGAATTCGTTCTGCCCGCTGGCGTATACGTAACAGACGTTAACGTATCCAAAGAAAACGGCGATGCTGAAGTAGAATGGGATGAAGCTCTGTTCGAAGATGCATACAACGAAGGCGACTACACATCTTTCGTATTTGAAAAGAGAACTATCGGTGAAACAACAGCAAAACCTCACGAAATCGAAGTTGAACTGGAACTGGTTGCAGATCCCGGCTTTGTTGGTGATGTAACAGTTGAAATGCTGGTTGACGGCGAATCCGTTGGCGAAGTAACAGTAGCTACATTCAAAACACCTATGGTAGTTGAAGCTCAGGCTAACGATGTAATCATCGACTACAGATACACAGAAGTACCTACAGATATCGTAGTAAAAGAAGCTGAAGCTGGTCTGTGGGA
>CALFPN010000012.1 GCA_937919015.1 uncultured Clostridia bacterium | reverse complement strand
TTTTGGCAAGAGCAACCGCTGATAACACAAAATATACATCATTAGCGCTGCGTAATTTCTGAAACTGCAAAGAATGCTCTTTTATAAACCTAGCAGAAAATATTTTATTCCATGGTACCGAGGTTGTTAATGAAAATACAGCATCTCCGAGATCTATGGATGAAAAAACTTCTTTACCTTTACAAACTGATAAATTAAGCAAATATGGCGCCTTTATATACTTTTTTTCAATGTTATCATACTTATCAGCTCCGCAAATACATACATCAGCATCCATTTTTTTACACTGCTCATACTGCTTTTCTAAAAGATCCAATTCAAAAAAGTCATCTGCATCCAGAAAAACATAATATTCTCCAGTTGCAACTTCCATACCTGTATTACGAGCAGCACCTGCAAATTTATTTTCTTGCTGCAAGACCTTTATTCTGCTATCTTTTGCTTCATACTTTCTGGATCCACAAAGCACAGAATGCTCCAGAATGTGAGGCGTACCGCAATCATCACTAGGCGGCGTTTTAAATGCTACATTAAATACTTTATTATTATCATCGCTTTTCAGATATAATAAACGGGCACCGCTCTGCTCATGAAAAAAGAGATACGCAGTGCTGTGAATATCACGAATTTCCTCAATTTTGTTTAAAGTGAAACCATGATAAGTTTCTTTTTCGTTTAGTTTCGTCATGTTACACCTCCTAAATCAAATGTATTATATCATATTCTAAAGAAAAAGAGCGGGATATTCTCCCGCTCTTCGGTAATTCGATCATTATTTGAAGTATCTGTTGTACAGACCCAGGAATGCTTTGCCGTGTCTAGCTTCGTCTTTAGCCATTTCGTGTACTGTATCGTGGATTGCATCCAGATTATATTCTTTTGCTCTCTTAGCCAGGTCGAATTTACCAGCTGTTGCACCGTTTTCAGCATCGATTCTCAGTTCCAGGTTTTTCTTTGTGGAATCTGTTACCACTTCACCCAGCAGTTCTGCGAATTTTGCAGCGTGTTCAGCTTCTTCCAGAGCTGCTTTTTCCCAGTACAGGCCGATTTCAGGATAGCCTTCTCTGTGAGCGACTCTGGACATTGCCAGATACATACCAACCTCTGTGCATTCGCCTTCAAAGTTTGCTCTCAGATCCATCATGATATCTTCGGGAGCACCCTGAGCAACGCCGATTACATGTTCACAAGCCCATTCCATTTCGCCTTCTTTCTGTTCAACGAATTTTTCGGGGCCAACATGGCACAGAGGGCATTCAGCGGGAGCTGCATCACCAACATGAACATAACCACATACAGAACATACAAATTTTTTCATAATCGTTTCCTCCTTGATTCACTCTCTTTATGTTATATTTAAATTTGATAAGTTGTATTATCTGATAATAATTATAAATTAGAAGATTTGATTTGTCAATACTATTTTGATAAAAAAACTAGGGATTTTTCTGTATTCATTTCTATATAAAAAAAGCAGGCATTTGCCTGCTATTCTTATTCGCTGTCACTACCCCAAATTCCTTTTACATCTGACAGATCTCTGATAGAAATCAGATATTTTTCAATCATTTTTAAAGGATAATAGGAACGTTTCGCTTTGCGCATCCCTTCGATCCCCATGTCCTCTTCTCTATTGATCAGTTCTACGTCTTCGCATTCATGGAGAACATACTGCTGATTGATCATTGGGAAAATACCTTCGTAAGTTGTATCAGCCTTTTCAATATGGATCAGCTGCATGTGGGGATGCAGACGTTCCCCTACGGTAAAAGCACAAAGTTTTCCTTCAATGTAAATTGCACCGCCTGTCAGGCCAAGAGTCTCCATGTTGTTCAATGCAAGTTCGACAGACAGCTTTTCATTCTGCAGAGACTCTGCTGTTTCTTCATCCTTTTCTGTCATCCACTGATCGTAAAGGGCGATACAATCGGAAGCCATGGATGGATCCAGTTTCCGGTATTCATAATCAGGATATTTTGAGAGGAATTTATTGATATGGTTTCTTTTACCATGGAGTTTTTTCCCTTTCAATGTAGCAAGGCTTTCTCTGGAATAGACGTAATCCCACGCGATATCTGTAGGCATGGAAAAAAGTTCTGGACATACTTCCAGCATTTTATCCCGGAAAGGTGTCCATACGGAACGGAACGTAGGTTCCACACCAATTTTTTTCATATAGGCGATTCCATCGTATATGGCCTTTCGGTAGTCTACTTCTACACCATACATCGGAATTGGTGCCCAGAGAAATACGGGAACACCTTCGAAATTCAGTTTAATGTAGAGCACATGATCCTTTTCTGCATATTCCATTTTACCCTCTGCACCCCAGATAAAAAGGTTTGTAAAAGAAAGGTCAGAGCATTCCAGCATCCATGGTTTTGTATAAGAATCGATCAATGGTTTTGCATCCAATGTAATTGGTTTAAAGATCAATTCTGAACTACTTGTTTTTGTTTCTATTTTACATTCACAACAATTTGGCATAATAGTTGCCTCCATTTTAATATTCATCTATAATATAACAATTTTGCTTTGGCAAAAGATGATCAATTTCATCAAACTTTGCCTCATCATAAATAATGACTTCATTTCTGAGCTCATGTAAGCTGTGATAGCCAACCAATACCTGCAGAAGATGTCCTGCAGAGATTTCAAATACAGGTTCTCCAGAATATGGTTCTCCGTGGAAATCAAGGGTGGTATTATGCTCTGAAATTACATGATCTCTCAGTTTAAATCCATAAGGAACAGAAAGATTTAATTCCTTTAATAAGGACGTTGCATTGCAAAGACCCATAACACCTTTTTGCAGTATTTCCAGCGTTGCAAAGGGATAGGAAATTTCAATATCCGGAGGAAGTTTAGCAGAAAACTTTAATCCGCTTCCCAAGGCAAACAATCCATCCATCAATTTTTCCCAATATCCATCATCCGCAACTGCTTCTACGCATGTAATTTCTGTATCTGTTCGATAGAAAAAAGCATAAGCTTTGATGATCTCATGATCAATATATGCAATGGATTTCCCGCCGTCCGCAGCATAATCGGCTGCCTTACACAAAAAATCAGCTTCGGTACGTTTGATGATTCCGCTGTATTTTTCCGCAAAGTGGCAATATAACGGATAGAGGTCTTTCCATTGATCTTCTCTGATTATACAGATATGTTCCTCTTTTTTCAGTGATGGAATCACATTACAGTTCAGATAAGCAGCGTTGGCCACAGGAAAATGACCAAAAGAAAAATAACTGGGCAGAACTGCAGGAGTATGCACTGCTACCAGAAATCCTTTTTCCCTGAGATGATTCATTTCATAGGAAAAAATTTTGCTCATGTATCCTTTTTTGCGGTGGTTCGGATGGGTAGAAACGCCGCAGAGCATTGCACCGGGGATTTCCTTACCGCGAATTTGTATTTTGTACGGAAAAGCCTGCATACAGCTGGCCATCTCCCCTTCTGTTTCCAAAACAACGGAATTTTCCGGAGAAAATCGATTTTCAAAAAACCAATCACAAAAGGCATCACTATCGCCAAAACAGGCTTTCCATAATCTGTAAAATTCTTTTTTGTCTTTTTGTTTTGCAACTCGTACTTCTGTCATGTCTCTTTCTCCGTATTTTTATTCCATATCTTTTTTCTATGACTTAACTATTATACCCCAAAGTCAAATTGAATACAATCAAACAAAGGCAGTATTTCTTGGTGTTGTTCATATTTTTTTTGTACACAGTGCCAAATTTAGGCGGTCATTTTATTTTGCCCAGCCCTTCCTGCCATATTTTTCTAAAAGCCGATGGCAATGCAAAAGATTTTTCCGCCTCCGCCACAGAGAGCCAGAGTAAATCCGTCTCTGTTTTATCGGACACTGTTACAAAATAGCAATTCATATGCCATTCTACATGTGTAAAGATATGTTTCCGGTTTTTCATAGGTGTGATTTCAGCCTGAAGGATTCCAAATTGCTGCAAAGCGGCAGGCATGGCAATTTCTTCATTTGTATTCGGTAATTCCCAAAGGCCGGAAAGAAGTCCTTTTTGGGGACGCTTATGGATTGCGACTTTATTTCCATCTGTACAGAAAAATACGTTTAAATGTTCCTGCGTTCTGGGCTTTTTTTCTGCTTTTACCGGATATACCAGTGTTGCTCCCCTGCGGTAAGCTTCACAATATTTTCTGACAGGGCAGATTTCGCATTTTGGTGCACCATTCGGTAAACATACAGTCGCACCAAGTTCCATCAATGCCTGATTCATATCACCGGGATGATCGAGAGGCATGATCTCGGTGAGTCGTTCTTCCCAGTCCTTTTTTGTAGACTGTAACGAAATATCAGCCGCATCGGCCGTAATACGGCTCATGACACGCAAAACATTTCCATCCACGGCTGGCACAGGAAGGTTGAATGCAATGGAGCCAACCGCACCTGCGGTGTAAGGCCCGATTCCCTTTAGACTTAGCAATTTTTTATGATCTGCGGGAAATTGACCTTTATGCTCTTCCATGACTTGAATTGCAGCTTTTTGCATGTTGCGGACACGGCTATAATAGCCGAGTCCTTCCCATAGCTTCAGAATTGTTTCCTCATCCGCTTCTGCCAGATTCTTTATTGTGGGCAAAGTCTGTAAAAACCGTTCGTAATATGGTTTTACTGCCTCTACCCTAGTCTGCTGCAGCATGATTTCAGAAACCCAGATAGGATACGGGTCTTTTGTTTTGCGCCAAGGTAAGTCTCTTTTATTCAATTGATACCACTGCAGGAGTGGGTTGATAATATCTTTTAAATGTTCCATAAATCACCTGTAAAAATGAAAAGTGGGAGGTTATCCTCCCACAAAATTATACTCTTAGTTTGAAAATTTTCAAGTACAGCGGAATCAGCATGCCACCAACGCTGTTGCCTAGCGTATTCACGATCACAGACATAAAGCAGTGCCCGCTCCATGCCCCCGCAAGGCTGAAATAATACATATTGGCGATAACGTGTTCAAAGCCGCTGAGAATGAAAACCATTACAGGGACAAACACGCCAACACAGCGGAGCGTAGAGCCCTGCAGATTACGGAAACAATCCGATGCAATAAACATCAGCATACCACAAAAAATGGCAAGCAGAAAAATACTGAGAAAGCTATCTGCCAGTTTTACTTCTGCCATTCCGGCTACTCTTTCCGCAAACCCTGCGTAGATTCTGCTGTTTCTTACCATCAATGCTACTAAAACTGTGCCCACAAGATTCCCCAACCAAGTGATCGCCAGTTCAATGAGATAGACAGGCTTTTGCAGTGGCAAATAGCCGATTTTCCCTGTGTACAGATTCAACTGAAATGCCAGAATCGTATACAGACCAATGGCAAACAGAAAACTGCCGACAACAGGGTTGGATTGAGACAAATAAACGGTGCCGCCTGTAGCAATCAGCATGCCGGCCAAGGTGGCAGATACAAATTGTCTTGCTCTTTCCATAATAAAACCTCCTTATAAATTAAACTTTTCATCTGTCTTATCAGTATAACGGATTTTGACGATATCTGTCAATCCTAACGAAACGGGCAATGCATTTTTTGAGAAATAAAAAAGCAGTTGGAAAAATCCAACCGCTTTGAGAATGCTTATTTATTAAATAGACCTGTAAAATCAAAGGTTGCAAAATAGTCGTTGGGGGTTTCTGCTCTGCGGATCAGTTTCACACTGCCATCTTCCTGTAGCAGCAGTTCTGCGGAGCGCAATTTGCCATTATAGTTATAACCCATTGCAAAACCATGCGCGCCAGTGTCGTGAATGTATAGGATATCACCGATTTCGATTTTTGGCATCATACGGTCGATCGCAAATTTATCGTTGTTTTCGCACAGACCGCCTGTAATGTCGTATTTATGGTCACATACAGCATCTTCCTTGCCCAAAACGGTAATATGGTGGTAAGAACCATACATAGCAGGACGCATCAGGTTTGCTGCGCAGGCATCCAGACCAATGTATTCTTTGTAAATGTGTTTTTCGTGGATGGCCTCGGAAATCAGTGCACCATAGGGAGCCAGCATAAAACGACCCATTTCTGTATAGATTGCTACATCATCCATGCCTGCAGGAACCAGCACTTCTTCATAAACTTTTCTTACCCCTTCGCCGATCACCATGATATCACAAGGTTCTTCATGGGGTTCATAAGGGATGCCTACACCACCGGACAGGTTGATGAATGCAATATGGATATCCAGTTCGTTTTTCAGTTCTACAGCCAACTGGAACAGAATTTTTGCCAGCATAGGATAATAATCGTTGGATTTTGTGCTGCTGGCCAGGAAAGAATGGATGCCAAAGTGTTTTGCCCCTTTTTCTTTCAGCATTTTGAATGCTTCTTTCAGCTGTGTCTTTGTCATACCATATTTGGATTCACCGGGATGATCCATGATATCATTGCTTACCTGGAACACACCGCCGGGATTAAAACGACAGCATACGGTTTCGGGGATGGGAGCCAGTTTTTCGAAGAAAGGAATATGTGTAATATCATCAAAGTTAATGATTGCGCCCAATTCTGCAGCTTTCACAAAATCCTCTGCAGGTGTTACATTGGAGGAGAACATGATATCATGCCCCTTACAGCCAATCGCTTCTGCCATCATCAGTTCTGTCAGAGAGGAGCAGTCCGTACCGCAGCCCTCCTCTTTCAATACCTGCAGAATACCGGGAGTGGGAGTTGCTTTTACAGCGAAATATTCTCGAAAGCCCTTGTTCCAGGAAAAAGCTTCGTTTACTTTTCTTGCGTTTTCACGAATACCCTTTTCATCATAAATATGAAAAGGTGTGGGATATTGTTCAATGATTTTTTTGGCCTGTTCTAATGTTACGAAAGGTTTTTTCATTTGCGTGATACTCCTTTTTCTAAAATTATTCTGTATATTTTTTCATTATAACAAAGCAAAATGTACTTTGCAATGCGGAATATTGTCTTTTTCTATTCTTTACAACGCACTTTTGAAGAATTTGGAATACTTTCCAACTTCTTAATTCCTTTTTGTATAAAGATAGTGTATAATTTAGAAGAAACCCTTTGTTTTGATTTGGAGAATAGCATGAAAAAAAAGATTTTTAAAAATATTAACAACTTCAATTTTAAACGGTTGTTTTTGGATTTTATGAAGACATCGGCTGTTTATTTGGTAGCTACCGGTTGTGCATTGGCACTGAATGAAGCGGCTGTTATGAATGATAATATATTTGGCGTATATATGCTGGCGGTTGCGATTATTTCCGTTACAACAGGAAGTTATATCTGGGGCTTTCTAGCCTCTATCGGTGGTGTCATTGGGGTAAACTTTTTCTTCACCTTCCCTTATTTCGCTCTGAATTTTAGTATTGCAGGCTATCCGGTTACATTTACAATCATGCTTCTGATGTCAGTTTTGGCCAGCTTTTTGACTGCAAAAGTAAAAGCAGCAGCAATATTGTCGGCAGAAGGAAAAAAACGTGCGGAAACGCTGACGGATATGAGTCAGGCAATCCTGACTGCAGGTGACTATGATACCATTGCAGAAATGGCCGCAAAATATTTCTATCAAACGAATCAATGCAGTGTTGTGGTTTATCTGGGTTCCCCCATGCGTCCTGAAATTAGAAAATTTAAAGCAGCAAATGATACAGATGAAAATATATTTAAAAGCATTCTGGAACAGCAGGTTGCCCTTTCTGCTTATGAAAGCGGAAAACCGGCTGGTGCAGATGCTGATAGCAGTAGTCAGAATTGTAAAGGCACATACTTCCCAATGGGAACACAAGATATCAAGTATGGTGTTGTGGGGTTTTTATTTGATGATACAAAATTTATTCTTGAAGATACATACAGTTTTATTGATGTTATGATTTCTCAGACAATACTGGCACTGCAGAAACAGCAGATGATGGAACAGGCACAAAAGATTCTGCTGGAAACAGAAAAGGAAAAGATGCGTAGTAACTTGCTTCGGGCTGTTTCTCATGATTTACGCACACCCTTAACTGGTATCATTGGCTCTGCCAGCACTTTATTGGAAAATGGCTCTATGCTCAATGAAGACATAAGCAGAAAAATGCTGACTGATATTCAGCAGGATGCAGAGTGGCTGATTCATATGGTAGAAAATCTTTTGTCCGTTACGAGAATTACAGGCGGTTCAACAACATTAAAAAAACAAGATGAAATTGTGGAGGAAATTGTATCAGAAGCAGTGATGCGAATCAGAAAACGTTTTCCTAACAGTAGAATTGATGTTATAGTTCCTGATGAGCTGCTGATTGTACCAATGGATGCGACACTGATTGAACAGGTATTGATCAACCTTATGGAAAATTCTATTCGTCATTCCGGCAGTTATCTTCCCATCTCTTTAAAAGTATTCAAAAAAAGAAGCGGTGCTGTTTTTACGATTTCTGATAAAGGAAAAGGTATCGATCCTTCCCGTATTCCTGATATTTTTGACGGAAAATCCAACAAAGGTTCCTCCGATTCTTCCAGAGGCCTGGGCATCGGACTTTCTATATGTAAATCTATTATTCTTGCTCATGATGGGAAAATTTATGCCGAAAACAATATAAATGGCGGGGCGAGCTTCACTTTTGTTCTGCCGATGAAAGGAGAGTCTGAACATGCTCAATAAAATAAAAATTATGATTATTGAAGATGAGGATGCAATTAGTAATTTCATTGCAACGACATTAAAAGCAAATACATATGCTCCTCTTGTGGCAAGAAGTGCAAGCGAAGCCCTTTCTATGATTCCTTCCCATTGTCCGGATCTGATCCTTCTGGATCTTGGTCTGCCTGATATGGATGGTATCGAAATTTTGAAAAAAATTAGAGAATGGTCTTCTACGCCTGTTATTGTTGTATCTGCCCGCGGTGAAGAATCTGATAAAGTGGAAGCACTCGATCTTGGGGCAGATGATTATATCGCCAAACCCTTTGGCACCTCTGAATTGCTGGCACGAATTCGTACAGCCCTGAGACACAGTATAAAAAATACCGCCAGAACAACAACTGCTGATATTTTCAGAACAAAAGGCCTGATGATTGATTTTGATAAACGTTTGGTCTCTGTGGATGGAAAAGACGTACATCTGACACAGATCGAATTCAAAATTGTTTCTCTTCTGGCGAAAAGTGCCGGCCGTGTACTGACATATGATTTTATTATTACTGAACTGTGGGGGCCTTATGCTGTAAAGGATAATCAGATCCTTCGTGTAAATATGGCAAATATTCGCAGAAAACTGGAAAAAAATCCAGCGTCTCCCGAATACATCTTTACAGAGGTTGGCGTTGGATATCGTATGGTTGATGAATCTTAAGAAAAAATGCCTCAGACTTTTTTGCGTCTGAGGCATTTTTTGAATAGCATTATTTGTTGTCTACTTCGTACATGTGAGCAATCAGGTCTACAACTTTGTTGGAGTAACCCCATTCATTGTCATACCAAGCAATCAATTTTACAAAGTTGTCATCCAGAATAATACCGGCTGTTTCATCAAAGATACATGTATGGGAATCACCCAGCAGGTCAGAGGATACAACTTCATCATTAATATAGCTTACGATACCTTTCATATATGTTTCGGAAGCTTCTTTTACTTTTGCGCAAATTTCTTCGTATGTAGCGGGTTTTTTCAGTCTTGCTGTCAGGTCAACTACAGAAACATCATTTGTGGGAACACGGAAAGACATACCTGTCATTTTCCCCTTCAGCTCAGGCATAACGCGGCCTACAGCTTTTGCAGCACCGGTTGTGGAAGGAATGATGTTGTTGAATACGGAACGACCTGTTCTCCAATCGCGACCGGCACGGGCATCAACCGCTTTCTGTTTTGCTGTAGCAGAGTGGATTGTGCTCATCAGACCCTGTTCGATACCGAAGTTTTCGTGAATAATTTTAACCAGAGGTGCCAAGCAGTTTGTTGTACAGGATGCATTGGAAACGATATCCATATCTTTTGTATATGTTTCGTGGTTAACGCCCATTACAAAAGTAGGCATAATTTCATCTTTGGAAGGTGCTGTCAGAACCACTTTCTTTGCACCGCCAATCTTGTGCAGAGCGGCTTTTTCCATTGTGTTGAATGCCCCTGTAGATTCAACGATATATTCTGCACCACATTCCGCCCAGTTAATCAGAGAAGCATCACTTTCGCTGAAAACATGAATTTTCTGACCATCTACGATGATACAGTTTTCACCGATTTCGATATTACCTGTGAAACGACCAAAAATAGAGTCGTATTTCAGCTGATATACCATATAGTCCAGTTCTGCATTTCTCAGATTGATGCCGCAAAGCTCAAACTGATCTTTACGCTGCATCAAAACTCTGAAAACAACTCTACCGATACGACCAAAACCATTGATACCAACTTTAATTGCCATTGGAATTCTTCCCCTCTCCTATATAAAAAATGATAAAACAATTGGTTGCTTTTACTATATTTTATCACAGTGATCAAAAAAAAACTTACATTTTTTATAAATTTTGCTTTTTCAGAAGTCTATACAGGAAAGCTTTCATTTGTTTCACATGAATTTAGACAATCTTGCTATTTTTGTGGGACGTAAAACGTCCCTTTTTAAAAGTTGACCAAAAAAGCGGGACATTTTTTGTCCTATTTTTTCAACTTTTTTGGCATACTTAAAAACCCTGTGCAAATGCACAGGGTTTTTTATCTTTTGTAGTTATTTTGAACTGAGTATTTTTCGAAAGAATTATCTTTTGTAAGTATTTATTCGATATGATCGAATTAAGCTTCGTCAACTTTCTGCATGTGTTTGATCAGATCCAGAACTTTGTTGGAGTAACCCCATTCGTTGTCATACCAGCAAACCAGTTTTACGAAGTTGTCGTTCAGAGCGATACCAGCTTTTGCGTCGAAGATGGATGTGTGTGCATCAGACAGGAAGTCTGTGGATACTACATCGTCTTCTGTGTAATCCATGATACCATTCATTTCGCCAGCAACTGCTTTTTTGATTGCATCTTTGATTTCTTCGTATGTTGCGGGTTTTTCCAGACGACATGTCAGGTCAACTACAGATACGTCTACTGTAGGAACACGGAAGGACATACCTGTCAGTTTGCCAGCCAGTGCAGGGATAACTTTACCTACTGCTTTTGCAGCACCTGTGCTGGAAGGGATGATGTTTGTTGCAGCTGCACGGCCACCTCTCCAGTCTTTTCTGGAAGGACCATCTACTGTTTTCTGTGTAGCTGTGATGGAGTGTACTGTTGTCATCAGACCTTCAACGATACCGAAGTTGTCGTTGATAACTTTTGCCAGAGGTGCCAGGCAGTTTGTTGTACAAGAAGCGTTGGAAACGATTCTCATATCTTTTGTATATGTTTCGTTGTTAACACCCATTACAAACATGGGAGCATCTGCGGAGGGAGCAGAAATGATAACTTTTTTTGCGCCGCCTTCAAAGTGCTGAGATGCTTTTTCCATTGTTGTGAACAGACCTGTGGATTCCAGAACGTAGTCAACACCAGCATCTTTCCAAGGGATTTCTTTGGGATCCATGTAGTTGAATACTGTTACTTCTTTACCGTTTGCAACCAGTTTGCCGTCTTTTTCTTCCAGCTGACCGTTGAAACGACCGTGAGCAGAGTCATATTTCAGCATGTAAATCATGTACTCTACATCGATGAAGGGATCGTTTACTGCAACAACATCCAGATCACCACGTTCCAGAGCTGCACGGAAAAACAGACGACCAATTCTACCAAAACCATTAATACCTACTTTAGCCATAAAAAATTCCTCCTCAAAAAAATAGTTTTCTTATGTGTGGGACGTTTTTCGCTTGCCTGTACCGAAATTGTCCTATCACCATCAGTATAACACATAATTCTATTTTTACAACAACAAAATAGAAAAAAATTCTATTTTTATAAATAGAGCAAAAAAGAAAGACTGGCGGAAGAAATATTGTGATTTTTAGCTATTTCCCCCGCCAGTACTATGGCTTTTCTTTACGAACAGTTTTTCCGTTTTAGTTGTTTTTATGCAAAATCACACATAACAAGCTGATCCCAAAGATCAATACTCATCACTGCGAATCAGATCAATAATGCTCAGCGTCAACAGAGCTGCAGAAACTGCCAGAGAAACTGCACTTACCACAAGACGAGATACTTTCATAAAATTCCCTCCTATAAAAATAGTTGCAAATGATTTTAGTTTATTTTATCATGTTAAACAGAACTTGTAAAATGAATTCTTCATGAAATAGAATAGTCGGAAACGGAATGACCCGTAGCCGGTTTTCCATAAAGAAAAGGATGTGTATGTATGATATTTATTGGTGGTATCTCTCAGGGCAGAAAAAACTTTGATTTTTTCAGACAGACTGTGATTTGCAAAAAGTGCGGCCGCTACAGCAGCATTTCTGTATTTATGGTCTATACTTATTTCAGCTTCTTTTTTATTCCCCTTTTCAAATGGGGCAAACAATACTATGCCGTTTCCAACTGCTGCAATACGTTCTTTTCTATTGATCGGGAATTGGGAAAAGCCATTGAAAATGGCGAAGACGTACAGCTGCGGGAAGATGATCTGACTATTGTCGGCATGGACGGCAGTCGGACAAACAACTGTCCTGACTGCGACTTCCTTTTAACGCCGGAGTATGCATATTGTCCCAAATGTGGAAGGAAACTCTAAAAGACAGGAAATTTCTCCTGTCTTTTTTACTTCATGGATTCTTTCATTTGATGCAGTACTCGTTTTTCAATACGAGAGACCTGTACCTGAGAGATTCCAATACATTTTGCCACCTCTGTCTGGGTTTTATCCTGAAAGTATCGCATCATAATGATCTGGCGTTCCTTTGCATCCAAATGCTCCAAAGCTTCTTTTAAAGAAATTCGTTCCAGCATTTTTTCGTTTTCCACATGATCCACCAGCTGATCGATCAGCCGCATAGATCCATCTGCTCTCCGTTGAGAGGCATATAAGCTTTCTACGTCTTTTACAGATTCCAGAGCGAGGATCAGCTCTTCCTTTTCTACGGAAAGGATGCTTGCCAATTCTGCCATAGAGGGTTCTCTGTTTTCTGTTTTTAATATATTTTCCTGCAGATGCTTTGCCCGATAGGCCAATTCCTTTAAGCTTCTACTTACCTTTACTGTGCCGTCATCCCGCAAAAATCGCCGGATTTCTCCCATAATCATGGGAACGGCATAAGTAGAAAATTTTACATCATAAGTAAAGTCGAATTTTTCAATGCATTTCAATAGACCGATGGCACCGAGCTGATATAGATCCTCCTGCTCTCCTCTTCCGTGAAACCTCCTGACAACGCTCCAGATCAATCCGCTGTTTTCCTCCAATATTTTCTCCTTCGCTGCTTCATCGCCTTTCTGTGCCCTTTGTATGAGTCTATAGACAGATTCCATATCCTCACTCCTTTGCCAGAGCCTTTTCCATAAAAATGCGGGTACCTTCCCCAATTTTACTTTCGATACGAATATGATCCATAAAAGTCTCCATAATGGTAAAGCCCATACCGGAACGTTCCATTTCCGGTTTGGAAGTGTAAAGGGGTTCCCTTGCCTGGGAAATATCAGCGATTCCTTTTCCTTTGTCTGCCACTTCAATATAGACTTTATTTTCTTTATATCCACAGAAAAGTTCTACTTGCCCTTCCTGCTTTTCGTACCCATGGATAATGGCATTTGTAACTGCTTCCGATACAGCTGTTTTGATATCTGTCATTTCGGATATTGTTGGATCAAGCTGTGTCAGCAAACCGGCTGCAAATAATCGGGCGAAGTATTCATTTTCTGATTTTGCACTGAAAAATACCCGGGCTTCATTTTCATACTGCATCTGTTTCCCTCCCTTCTGTATAAAATAGAGCTTCTTCGATGGTATCAAAGAGGGGAAGCAGTTTTGTCAATCCGGATAATCGGATGATCTCTGCAATTCTTTCGTTGGCACAGGCAATGGCAATACGTCCCCCCAATGCTTGTAATTGTTTATACCTGCCGATCATCATTCCGATGCCGGAACTATCCATAAAAGTTACTTGTTCAAAACCGAAGATGATATTTCGTCCGCCCATTTGTGCAAGGGCACTTTCTGTTTGGCGGCGTAGTTCTATAGATGTGTGATGGTCGATCTCTCCGGAAATCAATATAATCATAGTTTTGTTTTTTCTTTTAAAATGCAGTTCCATATCAATTCCTCCTTTTTTCAATCATACCTTACGATATACCACCATTTCTTTTCTTTTCGCCGCAAGTTTTTGTTTTTTTCTCCATGTCCCAAGAAAAAAGGACAGAATGAATTTGATTTAGACACGCACAGACAGCATCTCATTTCCATAAAATGAAATATCCCTTGAAATGCGGAGGTGCCAGCGATGCTTTTTCCTTTTTGTATCCCCTTTTTGTGCGGTTTTTCTTCTTCGGGATCTTTCCCAAAACCCTTTTCGAAAGAAGAAGAACAGAAATATCTGATGCAATTTAAAAACGGCACAGAAGAAGAAAAGTTGCTAGCTAAACACGAACTGATTTTGCATAACCTGCGTCTGGTTGCACATATTGCAAAAAAATATATCAATCTGCAGCGGGATCAGGAGGAATTGATTTCCATCGGGATTGTCGGGCTGATCAAAGCAATCCTTTCCTATGACAACGAAAAAAGCATACGCTTGGCAACGTATGCTTCCAGATGTATTGAAAATGAAATTTTAATGTCCCTGCGTTTTGCCAAAAAATTTCAGAATGACATATCTCTTCATGAGCCGATTGGTACGGATCGGGATGGAAATGAGATCGTCATGCTGGATGTGATCAACAGCGACACGCCGGATTTTGCTGATCAGCTGGATTTTTCTCTGCAATCGAAGAAGATGCTGCAGGCAGTGCAGGACAGCCTTACAGAACGAGAGCGTACCGTTGTTATCCTACGGTATGGTCTGTGGAATCAGGATGCATTGACACAGCAGGAAATCGCCGCAAAACTGGGGATATCTCGTTCTTATGTTTCCCGCATCGAAAAAAAAGCGTTAAAAAAGCTGAATGCTGCTTTAGACGTTTAACAGGGCATTGCCCTGCTACATACCCTTTTCCTTTCTGAAAAGAAAAGGACTCGGTAAATACCGAATCCCATTCTAGTTCTTATTTAAAATGGCTGCCATCCGCAATGATACGCAATGCATTTTTTAGTGCAGCTACTTCCTCTTCTGTAAAGCATCTCAATACTTCTTCATTGACATCATCAATGATCTTTGTGATTGGTTCCTGCAGTGCCTTTCCTTTTTCCGTAGGCAAAACCCGCACTTCTCTTCTGTCTTCTTTGTTGATCACACGGTCGATCAATCCTTTTTTCTGCATTCTGTCCAATACGCCGGAAATGGTGGAGGTTTCCAGACAGAGGATTTCAGAGATCTGCTTGGGTGTAGCAAATTCTTTCTGCCACAGACAACTCAATACACCATATTGAGATGGTGTCAGATCATACTCGGAAAGTTTTCCGCTCAAATATTGGAAAACTGTATGCTGTGAAGTTGTCAGTAAATAGTTAATACATTGTGTCAGTTCCATAATTTTACCATTCTTTCTGAAAAATACACTTTTAGAATCATCCTGTTTCTTGAGAAAATCAAGGGTTTATTTCAAATCTGCAGGAATTTTACGAAGCATATCAAATTTATGCACAGGTTTGTCAAATTTCATTTTCAGCATTTCCTGAGGATGAGGAGCAGATTCCACCTTTTCCCCGTTCATATTGATCAGTTCCGTTACCACCATAGAATAAGAATCTCCTTTGGCGGGCATCACTTCGATCTCTTCCCCCACAGAGAATTTATTTCTCTGTTCGATCAGGGCATAGCCGGTTTCTGCATCCCAGTCTTCCTGTACCATGCCAATGAAGTCATATTCACGGATATAGGAATTATTTGTATATACCTGTTGGTTGCCATCGGGTTTGCCATAGTAGAAAGCGGTTGTATATTCTCTGTGGCTGGCCTTGGAAACTTCCGCCAGATAATAAGGAATCCGTTTTTTATACAGCTCGGGATCTTTATGATAGTCATCAATTGCCTGTCTGTAAGCCTTCACAACTGTACCTACATAGAAAGGGGTTTTGATACGCCCTTCAATCTTCAGGCTGTAGATACCTGCTGCTTCGATATCAGGCAGATGTTCGATCATGCACAGATCCTTGGAATTATAAATGTATGTGCCTCTTTCGTTTTCTTCGATCGGCATATATTCCCCGGGTCTGTTTTCTTCCACCAGATAATATTTCCATCTGCAGGGATGGGCACATTCCCCTTTATTGGAGTCTCTGCCTGTCATATAGTTGCTCAGCAGGCATCTGCCGGAATAAGAAATACACATCGCACCGTGAACAAAGGCTTCAATTTCCATATCTTCGGGAATGTTGTCGCGTACTTCTCTGATTTCTCGCATGGACAGTTCACGGGCAACAACCACGCGCTGGGCCCCCAGTTTATACCACATCTGTGCGGATTTATAATTTGTGTTGTTTGCCTGAGTGGAAACGTGGATTTCCATGTTGGGCACCGCTTCTTTTGCTACAGAAAATACGCCCAGATCAGAAATAATCAGCGCGTCTACACCAATGGATTCTACGGCTTTGAAGTATTCTGCCATCCCTTCAAAATCCATATTGTGGGCAAAGATATTGGCTGTTACATATACTTTAACACCATGTTCGTGGGCAAATTTTACCCCCTCTGCCATGGTATCAATATCAAAGTTTTTTGCTTTGGCTCTAAGGCCGTAAGCCTCACCGCCAATATATACTGCGTCTGCACCGTACAAAACAGCAATTTTCAGTTTTTCCAGATCACCTGCCGGTGCCAGCAGTTCCAGTTTTTTATTCTTCTGCATCATCAGTTTCTCCTTCTTCAAACTCTTTGAATTCGACTTCTTTCTTTTTATAGCACAGAGCAACGCCATCCCCAATCGGTATGATAGATGTTTCCAATGCTTCATGGTGGGAAATATCCCACAGGAAGTTTCTCAATCTTTTGTGGATGGTTCTCTGTCTGCGGGGTACGCTGAAGCGTGTCTGAGCAATGGTGCCGCCTTGCAGTACATCATCTACGATCAGCAAACCCCCTACGCGCAGCAGGCGCAGGCAGTGAGGCAGAAATGCCTGATACTGACCTTTTGCCGCATCCATAAAAATTACATCATAGGGGCCTTCCAGGGTAGGCAGTATGTTTGCTGCATCCCCCTCCAGAATTTTGATCTTATCTTCCAGACCCATCCGTTTGATGTTCACGCGGGCATCTTTCAGCATGACTTCAAAACGGTCGATGGTGGTTACTGTGCCGTCTTCCGGCAGGAATTGACACATCATACCGGCAGAAAAGGCAACGGCTGTGCCGATCTCCAAAATATGTTTCGGTTTCTGCATTGTCAGAAGTACGCTGATAAAGCGAGCCACTTCAGGGGGAACAATAGGTACGTCTGCCGCCATGGCTTCTCTCTGGATATCCCCCAGAACCCCGTCGAATAAGGGCTGTACTGTACGCAGATATGCATTCATTGTATCATCAGTTACATAATTCATTCTATTCTCTCCTAATTCTATCATTGTGCACTGGCATTGTATGCCTTCTTTGCATTCAGGAATTCTTCGTATGTTTTACAATAAACATGATTATCTTTGCCAACAGCTTCTACAACATAGTACATATAATCATGCTTTTCGGGATAGAGTGCTGCTTTGAAGGACGCTTCCCCGGGGTTAGCAATGGGCCCCAGAGGTAAACCGTAGTTTTTACGTGTGTTGTAAGGAGAATCCATATTCAGATCAGCCTGTGTCAGTTCGCCGCTTGTTTTACCCACAGCATACAGCACCGTTGCATCAATCCCAAGTTTGATGCCATCTCTCAAACGGTTATACATAACACCAGCCGCTCTGGCTCTTTCGTCGGGAATTTTGATTTCTTTTTCCACCATGGATGCCAAAGTTACAATTTCATCCAGCGTTCTACCACTGGATTTCACTGCTTTCTGATATTCTTCCGTATACATTTTATCGAAACGCTTCAGCATCAGGTCGATCACATCGTGGGCCGTCATGCTTTCTGCAAGGAAATACGTATCAGGGAAGAGATAGCCTTCCAGTCTGTATTCTCTGTCAGGCAGATCTTTCAGAAATGCATAATCAAAGGTTCCGTTGTTTGCTTCGCTGATAAATTCTTCTGCTGTACAGATGCCGATTTCCTCTGCTTTTGCTGCGATCTGTTTTACAGTATACCCTTCGGGAACTGTAAGTTTCAGATCACTGGCAACCTTACCGCTTTGTAAAAGCTCCATGATCTGTCGTTTTGTCATACCTGTGTCAATGTTATAGGTGCCCTGTTTATATGTGCCGTCAAAGCCCTCCAGCTTACTGGTCAGCTTGAAGCCAAACACACTGCCGATCAGATCATTTTCTTTCAGGAGCTTGGCAATATCCTCTGTACCTGCCCCTTCGGGAATGGTGATAGAAACCGTTGTGCCGCTCAGTTCCAACTCTTCTACAGGAGGATTCATCAAACGGTTTGTGGCAAAAAACATACCAATGCCAACGATCAGTGCGATCACCAAAACGATGAGACTTTTGGAAAAGCCTGTCAGATGACGTTTTTTACGGCGTTTCTGATGGTTTTTTCCCCCTTTGCGAGGTCGGGTTTCTCTGCTGAGGCGTTTTGCTCTTACAGCAGGTTCTGCTTCGGGAGAAAAATATTCTGCTTGTCTGGATTCCTCCTGTGTTTCAATTGAAAATCTATCCCAATCAGAGGTTCTCTGGTCAGATACTTTCTGTTCGGGGGTCTGCGTCGGCTCTCCGCCAAAATTCAGCGGTTGTCTTTCTTCTCTTCTGGGATATCTGGTTGTTCCGTCCACCACAGGTCTTTCTCTGCGGGGATATCTGGTTTCGGAATAGGTTTCTCTATCAAATCTATCATCCATAAACGATGCTCCTTTCTTCATTACAACATATTATTATACAATTTTCTTGCATTTCCTACAACCATATATCCTAAAGTTTTTTGTGATATTTCTTTTCGAATTCCTTAAGATTGTTGCGATATGTCGTTGAATTGATTATAATACGAATGGATTATTTTGAAGATCAGGAGAAAAGTCATGAATTATAACGAATGTATTTATTATTTAGAAACAGAAGTAGGTTTTGGCACTGTCCCCGGTTTGGAACGGATCCAAGCCCTTTGTGATAAACTGGGAAATCCCGAACGTAAGCTTTCCGTGATCCATGTTGCCGGAACAAATGGGAAGGGTTCTGCCGTTGCAATGCTTTCTTCTATCCTGCAGGCAGCGGGCTATCGTGTGGGTACTTATACCTCTCCCCATCTGGAATGTTATAATGAACGCTACCTCATTAATGGGCAGCAGATTACTAATGATGATTTTGCAAAAGAAATTACTCTGATGAAAAAAATCTGCGAGGAGTTAAGATCGGAAGAGCAGGATGTTCCAACTTTGTTTGAAATCGTGACCGGTGCAGCGTTTCATTATTTTGCAGAACAGAACGTAGATATTTTGATTCTGGAAGTGGGTCTGGGCGGAAAATATGACGCAACAAATATTATTCCTTGCCCCCTGCTTTCCTTGATTATGTCCATCAGTATCGACCACACGGATTTTCTTGGTCATTCTATTGAAAAAATTGCTGCTGAAAAGGCAGGGATCATTAAGAAAAATTGTCCAGTGGTGTTGTATTCTCAGGATGAAATGGTATATAATATTATGTGGACTAAAGCACAGGAAGTACATGCACCTTTCTATTGTGCTGAAAATGCCGAGATACATATTTCTTCTCAGACATTGGAAGGTACTGTTTTTTCGGTAAAAACAGATTTACTGGATATAGCTGATTTGGAACTTTCTTTATTAGGATCCTATCAGATCAATAACTGCATTGCAGTATTGGAAGCCTGTGCAGTGCTTCGGAAAAATGGCCTTTTCCTTTCCGAGGATGCTATCCGTACAGGTTTGAAAAATGTCCGCTGGGCAGGCAGAATGGAGATTTGTGGCAGAGAACCACTGGTGATTTTAGATGGTGCTCACAATGCTGACGGCATTTTTCAGCTGGCAAATTCCGTAGAAGCCTATTTTAAAAACAGAAAAGTCACCCTTATCCTTGGTGTTCTGGGTGATAAAGAATACGATAAAATGGCAGAGTATATTCTCCCCCATGCCGATGCTGTCATCCTGACAGAACCCCATAGTGAACGCAAGCTGGATGTATTTTCTCTTGCAAGAACTATTTCCAATCATGACGGCATGATTTATACAGAAAAAGAAATTGAAGGGGCTTTTGAAAAAGCTGTTTCCATTACCCCCGCAGATGGGATTATTCTTTGCTGCGGTTCTTTGTATATGATCGGTGCGATGAGAATGTATATCAAATCGAAGAATTGAGAAACGGAGGAATGACCGTGTTTAATTTTAAAGACGAACTGAGCAGATACCAGCCTATCATGGAGATCGATCAGATTGAAGACGCGCTGCAGCCCAATCAGATGCAGGATCTTCTGGATATTCTGCAGCATATTTCAAAAGAAAAGAAACAGACCCCTCAGGAATGATCTAAAGGAGAGAATGACATGAAATGCCCGAATTGTGGATTTGAATTTTTTGAGGGCTGCCATTGTCCCGATTGTGGGGTCGATGTTTATGTGTTCCGTAAAACGCGCGGTGCGTCTATCC
>CALFPN010000011.1 GCA_937919015.1 uncultured Clostridia bacterium | reverse complement strand
GGCATGGTAAAGGCTTATGCGGAAAAATTGATTGGTACTTCTATTTACATGGACCAGGTGAGCGTAGGGGCAACCATCAACGTTATGCTGGCTGCGACTATGGCAGAAGGCACAACAACCATTGAAAATGCAGCAAAAGAACCTCATGTTGTAGATACAGCAAACTATCTGAATATGATGGGTGCAAATATCAAAGGGGCCGGTACAGACGTGATCCGCATCAAGGGCGTAAAGGAACTGAAAGGTGCCCAGTACACCATCATTCCCGACCAGATCGAAGCGGGTACATACATGATCGCAGCAGCCATCACAGGGGGCGATGTGCTGGTAAAAAATATCATTCCCAAGCACATGGATTCCTTGACAGCAAAACTGGAAGAAATGCGTGTGAAGGTGGCAGAATGGGAAGATTCCATTCGTGTTATGGCCGATGAACCCCTGCGGGCAGTCAATGTAAAAACCATGGCTTATCCCGGCTTCCCCACAGACCTGCAGCCTCAGATTGCCACACTGCTGGCAGTTTGCAATGGCACCAGCGTGCTGACGGAAAATGTCTGGGAAAACCGTTATCAGTATATGGACGAACTGCGTAAAATGGGCGCAGATGTGGATATCGAAGGCAGAAAAGCAACCATCCACGGCATCAAGAACTTCCATGGCGCGGAAGTAACTGCTACAGACCTGCGTGCGGGCGCGGCAATGATTCTGGCAGCGATGGCGGCAGAAGGCGAAACAAAGATCAGCGGTGTGCGTTATATCGACAGAGGGTATGAGCATGTCGAAGATAAATTCAATGCCATGGGCGCAGATATCGTGCGTATCAAAGGCGAATAATCGAGAGAACATAATAGGCTTCGGATATGAGTCCGAAGCCTGTTTTTTGAAAGGCGGAGAAAGCCATGAATTGCGGAATGAACTGTTAAATTTGCTTGCAAATTTTAACAGAGAAAGTCGCAAGAAATGATTTGCGGAGCAAATCATGAGTAAAGCGAAGCTTTACGAATGGCGTTAGAGAAAAGAGGTGATCATCTTGCGGCTGGAATTTTGCACCATTGCCAGCGGAAGCAGCGGCAACTGCACATATATTGGCTCTGACCATACAAAGATCCTCATCGATGCCGGCATCAGCGGCAAGAAGATCGAGGAAGGATTGGCAGAACTGAAACTGACGGGTAATGAAATTGATGCCCTGTTTATTACCCATGAGCATGTGGATCATATCAAAGGGGCGGGCATCCTTTCCAGAAGGTTCGATATCCCTGTGTTTGCCACAGCGGAAACATGGGCAGCCATGGAAGGAAGCTTGGGGAAAATTGCTCCCAGCAATAAGCGTATTATTTATGCAGATGAAATGTGTCCTGTCAATGATATCTGCGTGAAGCCCTTTGCCATTCCCCACGATGCAGCGGAACCTGTGGGTTACAATATCTTTGCTGGGGAAAAGAAAATCACTCTGGCAACGGATATCGGCCATGTGACGGATACCATCCGTGAAAATCTGGAGGACAGTGATTTGCTGCTTCTGGAGAGCAATCATGATATAGATATGGTGAAGAAGGGCAGTTACCCTTGGCATCTGAAACAGCGTATTCTGGGAGAAAGAGGGCATCTTTCCAATGTGGCCGCGGGGGAGCTTTTGACGGAAATCATGACAGGAAAATTGAAATATGTTTTTCTGGGACATCTCAGTGATGAAAATAACAATCCTCATCTGGCCTATGAAACGGTGGAAGAAATTCTCAGAAAAAACCGGATTGAAGTGGGAACACACCTGAAGATGGATATGGCAAGCCGTTTCCGCAATGGTGTGAAAGTGGAACTGTAACAGGAGGCTGGGATGAAGGTTACAATCGTTTGTGTCGGCAAATTAAAAGAAAAATACTGGCGGGATGCCGTTCAGGAATACAGCAAGCGTCTCAGTCGTTATATGAAGCTGGAGATCATCGAACTGGCCGATGAAAAGGCTCCTGAGACCATGAGTCCTGCCCAGGAGGCGGAGGTCAAGGAAAAGGAAGGCCAGCGTATCCTGAAAAATGTGAAGGATGACGCCTTTGTGGTGGCTCTGGCGGTGGAGGGCAAGCAGCTTTCCAGTGAGGAGCTGGCGGATTTTATGGCAAAAAAAGCTGTCGGCGGTGTGAGCCATATGGTGTTTATCATCGGCGGTTCTTTGGGCTTATCGCCTGCGGTGATGCAGCGGGCGGATTTTGCCCTCAGCTTTTCCAAGATGACGTTTCCGCACCAGATGATGCGTGTGGTGCTGTTGGAGCAGATTTATCGTTCCGAAAGAATTCAGCGGAACGAACCATATCATAAATAAGTTCTTGGGACGCTGTCCCAAACCCTGCCAAGGGGATAATCCCCTTGGAGCCCTATATACTGCGAAATTACATTTCGCAGAAGGGGCCTGAATGTTTTTTAGAGGAGAGAATATAAAATGGATAAACAGAAAAAAGCAAAAATGTTGCGTTTTATTGGGCTGGTGTGCTGGTTTATGGCAATGTTCATGCTGTTTGATGAACACCAGAGAAGAAAAGAACAGGAAGCAGAAGAGGCAAAACAGAATGCTATCGTAATGGAAGCGGAAGAACAGGAACAGGCTGGTGAAGGCGTGGAAAGCACTGTGATCTTCCCTACAGAAGACTGATCATAAAAAGAAAAAGTCCCGTAAATCGGGACTTTATTTTTTTGCTCTTTTAAATTTTTCCACAAAACGCAGCTTTGTGGCATTAAGGGTTCTAAGGGGTGTGAGCATCGTCAAGATTAAGGCGGCGGCGTAGCCGTCTTTCCGAAGGAAAGATGCTTGACCAATTTCCCTTAGCGGGGTTCGGGGTGGCACCCCGAGAGGAATGCTTCGCCGATTTTGAATACATCCCCTGCGCCCACTGTCATCAGGAGATCCCCTGCCTTGCAGTGTTCTTCCAGATAGCTGCGGATGGCATCGAAATTTCCTACATAGCGGGCAGACTTACCAGCCTGTGCCACTCTTTCCGCCAGCATTTCCGCGGAAATGCTGCCGTCATCGGTTTCCCTTGCGGCAAAGATATCTGCAATGATGATTTCATCGGCATCCCCAAAGGATTCCCCGAATTCATCAAACAGGAATTTTGTTCTGGAATAGGTGTGGGGCTGGAAGATGCACCATGTCTTGTTGTGTTTCACTTTTTTTGCGGCTGCCAGCGCAGCTTTGATTTCTGTGGGATGGTGTGCGTAGTCATCAATGACCTGAATACCGTTTTTTTCGCCCTTGCGCTGGAAACGACGGTCGGTACCGCCAAAATGCAGCAGACCTTTGCGGCAGTTTTCTGCAGAAATGCCCAGATAATGAGCGGAAGCGATGGATGCCAGTGCGTTCATGATGTTGTGGTCGCCGGGCACGTTCAGATGGATTGGGCCGAAGTATTCATCTTTGTAATATACATCAAAGGTGTTTGTACCGTCGTTTTCATGAACGATATTTTTGGCCTGCCAAGTGGCACCGTCCTTCAGGCCGAAGGTTTCTGCTGCGCAGTTCAGTTCTGCAGTCAGTTCTCCCACATTGTCGATTTCCTGATTGATGACCACGACGCCTTCTGCGGGTACACGCTGGGCAAAAGCGTGGAAGGAACGGCGGATATGGGCCAGATCCTTGAAATAATCCAGATGGTCACTTTCCACGTTCAGAATGACGCCGACCATAGGCTGGAACTGCAGGAAGCTGTCGAAATATTCGCAGGCTTCTGCAACAAAGAAGGGGGAGTGACCGATTTTCAGATTGCTGCCGATGGTAGGCAGAATACCGCCGACGGTGATGGTGGGGTCTGTATCCGCTGCCAGCAGGATCTCGGAAGCCATGGAAGTTGTTGTGGTTTTGCCGTGAGTACCGGCTACGGCGATGGAGTTGGCATATTCGCCCATGATTTCGCCCAAAAGATGAGCTCTGTCCATCAGGGGGATGCCCTTTTCGTTGGCTGCTTCCAATTCCGGATTATCGGGATGGATCGCTGCAGTGTAAACGATTAGATCTACATCGTCTGTGATATTTTCTTTTTTATGGCCAAAGTTGACCTGAATGCCGAGGCTTTGCAGATGTTTGATCACAGGGGTTTCCTTCAGGTCCGTACCGGATACTCTGCAGCCGCGGTCAACCAGAATTTCCGCCAGACCGGACATGCTGATGCCGCCGATACCGATGAAATAAATATGCTGGTCTTTTTTAAATGTTGTCATATTTTTCTTCGCCTCAATTCCTATGAAATGGGTGGTTTGTTTCGTTTTATTTTATTGGACATATTTCGTTTATCATTATAGTATACTGAAGTTGGAATGGCAATCTCCCCCCTTGGTATTTCTATATTTTATACAGAATGGAGGGAGGTTAAACCTGCGGAAGTACCATAAATTTGTCCATCTTTTTTTGGTATCCGGGTAAAAAGTTGACGAATTTTACTAAATTTCGGTAAATATTTTATTGGAATTCATTTGCATAAAAAAAATCATGTGCTATAATAAATACATCGAAGTGTCGTACTTTGGTATATATATACAACCTGAAAAGAGTGGGGTGTTGGCAATATGCGTAAAAAAGAAATGATTGCAATGTTACTGGCGGGGGGTCAAGGCAGCCGTTTAGGGGTGCTGACAAGAAAAGTAGCAAAGCCTGCAGTTGCTTATGGCGGACGGTATCGAATTATCGATTTCCCTTTGAGCAACTGTATCAATTCCGGTGTTGACACAGTTGGCGTACTGACACAGTATCAGCCTCTGCGTCTGAACCAGCATATCGGTATCGGTATTCCTTGGGATCTGGATAAGAAAAACGGCGGTGTAACGATTCTTGCGCCACATGTAAAAGTCGGTGATTCCGGTGAATGGTTTAATGGTACAGCCAATGCCATTTATCAGAACATCGATTTTATCGACAGTTATGATCCGGAATATGTGTTAGTTCTGTCCGGTGACCACATCTATAAGATGGACTATTCCGAAATGCTTCGCTGCCATAAGGAAAACGGCGCAGCAGCGACTATCGCTGTTATGGAAGTTCCTATGGACGAAGCCAGCCGATTCGGAATCATGAACACAGAAGCAGGCGACAAAATCTATGAATTTGAAGAAAAACCTGCACAACCCAAAAGCAATCTGGCTTCCATGGGGATTTATATCTTCACATGGGACAGACTGCGGGAAGCCCTGATCGAGGATAATTCCATCCATCCCGACAGTGACTTCGGCAAACATATCATTCCAAAAATGTTGGAAGAAGGTCAGCCCATGTATGCATGGAGATTCCAGGGTTACTGGAAAGACGTTGGTACCATCCAGTCCTATTGGGAATCCAACATGGATCTGATCCGTACATTACCTGAATTCAACCTGTATGAAGATTTCTGGAAAATTTATACCAACAGCGATCATCAGCCTCCTCAGTACACAGCTCCCGGCGCGAAGGCAGAAGAAGCTTTGCTGTCTGATGGCTGCGAAGTTTACGGCGAAGTGTATCGTTCCATTCTGGGCCCCGGCGTAATCGTTGAAAAAGGCGCGGTGGTAAAAGATTCCATTATCATGGCCGGCACAGTTGTAGGCGAAAACAGCCTGGTTGACAAATGTGTCATCGATGAAAAATGCAAGATCGGCAAAAACGTGCAGATGGGCGTTGGCGAAGACGTTGCCAATGAACTGAAGCCTGCGATCTATAACACAGGGATTACCGTTCTGGGTATGAATAGTGTTGTTCCCGATGATGTTGTGTTGGGCAAAAACTGTGTCATTTCCGGTGCAACAGTCGCTGCGGACTATCCCGACGGCAGACTGGAAAGCGGTAAATCTGTGATGAGGGAGGTGTAAGGGATGAAAGCAATCGGTATTATTCTGGCAGGCGGTAATAATGACGGCAGACTGGGTGTCCTGACTGACCACAGAGCAGCGGCGGCTTTGCCCGTTGGCAGCTGTTACCGTGCCATTGACTTTACATTGAGCAATATGTCCAGCAGCGGTGTTGGCAAGGTGGCTGTACTGACACAGTACAACTCCCGTTCCCTGAGAGACCATCTGATGTCTTCCAAATGGTGGGACTTCGGTAGAAAGCAGGGTGGTCTGTTTGTATTCACACCTTATACAAGCAAGGAAGGTTCCACATGGTTCCGTGGCACGGCGGACTCCATTTATCAGAATATGGCATACTTGAAACGCAGCAATGAAGATTATGTTGTGATCACATCCGGTGACTCCATTTATAAAATGGATTATAAGAAAGTGATCAAACAGCATGTGGAAAAAGGTGCGGATATCACAGTGGTATATCAGAAAATGGAGGGCAAAGACCTGACCAAATTCGGTATTCTGGAACTGGATGCAGAAAACAAGCTGGTAGGCTTTGAAGAAAAACCTGCACAGCCTAAGGCGAATACAGCTTCTTTGGGGATCTATGTGATTTCCAGAACACTGCTGATCGATCTGCTGGAACAGGCGATTCCCGAAGGCAGATATGATCTGGTTAAGGATATTATCATCCGTTTTATCAACACACTGAAAATTTACGGTTTTGAATACAATGGCTACTGGACATCCGTTGGTGCCGGCATTGAAGCTTATTTTGCGGCAAATATGGATTTTCTGAACAAGGAAGTAAGAGATCATTTTGTAAGCGAATATCCTTACATTGCAACAAAACCCAAGGATGAACCTGCTGCAAAATATAACAAAGGTGCAGAAGTAACAGACTCCATCGTGGGCAGCGGCTCTATTTTTGATGGCAAAGTGGAACACTGTGTTGTATTCCGTAAGGTTCGTGTGGGCAAAGGTGCCGTGGTGAAAAACTCCATCCTGATGGAAGGCTGCCAGATCGGCGAAAACTGCGTTGTTGAAAATGCGATTTTGGATAAACATGTTGTTGTGTCTGAAGGGCAGAAGGTGATTGGCGCATCTGCGAAAGAACCTGCTGTGATCAAAAAAGATACCGTTCTGTAAGGAAAATCAGAAAGTCTTAGACCGAAAGGTCTAAGACTTTTCTTTGTTTTATAAGGTTTTTTGGTAAAAGAGCATATTGAATTTTATTGGGAAAAATGAGATACTTAAAAAGTTGTGTATACATTTTTTGAATATTCACGTCATTACTTGGCGGAGGAGGAAAATATATGAAAAATCTGAAAGCAGTCATTCTGGCAGCCGGGGAAGGTTCCCGTATGAAATCCAAAAAACCGAAAGTACTCCATGAAATCTTGAATAAAAGTATGGTGGACTATGTGATTGAAACTGCAAAGGGCTGCGGCGCAGAAGAAGTATGTGTTGTGGTTGGTCATAAAGCAGAAATGGTAAAAGAAGGCATCAAATCCGAAGGCGTTTCCTATGCCCTGCAGGCAGAGCAGAAGGGCACAGGTCATGCAGTGATGATGGCCGGTGATTTTATCGATGAAAACAGTGATATGATGATCCTCTACGGAGACACACCCCTGATTACAGGCGAAACACTGGCGAAGCTGGTGGAAGTACACCGTTCTGAAGAATATGGTGTAACGGTTGTTTCTTCTAAAGTGGCAGACCCTACAGGCTACGGCAGAATCATGCGTGATGACCACGGTGCATTCCTGCGTATCGTGGAACACAAGGATGCTTCCGAAACAGAAAAACTCATCAACGAGATCAACACAGGCATTTATATTTTCAACGGAAAAGCATTGAAGGAGTCTCTGGGCAAGCTGAATAACAACAATGCTCAGGGGGAATACTACCTGACAGATTGTCTGGAGCTGATCCTGAAGGCGGGTGGCAAGGTGGAAGCCGTTGTGGCGAAGGATGCAGATGAATTCTTTGGCGTAAACAGCCGTGTGCAGCTGGCAGAAGCGGCGCAGATCATGAAAAACCGCATCAACCGCAAACACATGGAAAACGGTGTTACTCTGGTGGACCCTGAAAACACATACATCGGCAGTGATGTTGTCATCGGCAGCGATACGGTGATCCTGCCCGGCTGTGTCATCGAAGGGAATACAGTGATCGGTGAGGATTGCGAAATCGGCCCCAACTCCAGACTGACAGATATGAAGCTGGGCAACGGTGTGAAATTCCAGAATTCCACAGCTATTGAATCTGAAATCGGCAATGAAACAACAGTAGGCCCCTATGCCTATATCCGCCCCAACTGCCACATCGGCAACAAAGTGAAAGTGGGCGACTTCGTTGAAGTGAAAAATTCCAATGTGGGGAATGGTACAAAGATCCCTCATCTGGCTTATGTTGGCGATACAGATGCCGGCGAAAAGATCAATTTTGGCTGTGGCAGCATTATGGTAAACTATGACGGTAAGAAAAAACACCGTACTGTAGTGGAAGACGGCGTTTTTGTTGGCTGTAACGCAAATCTGGTTGCCCCTGTAACAGTGAAAAAAGGTTCCTATATTGCAGCCGGTTCTACGATTACAAGAGATGTTCCCGAAGATGTGCTGGCAGTAGCAAGAGCAAGACAGCAGATCATTGAAGGCTGGGTAGAAAAGAGAAAATAATCACGAATCTGAAAAAAATGTCGAAATTTGGTTGAATTTCTCGGCTTTTCGGTGTAACATAATATTGTATGGGCTTATATTACCTAAAAGATATTTTTATAGGGGGACAAACACATGCTTAATTCCGGCATTAGCAACATCAAAGTTTTTGCCTGCAATTCCAACAAAGAGCTGGCAGAATCCATCGCAAGCAAATTGGGCCTGAAACTGGGCGATTGCGAAGTAGAAAAATTCAGCGATGGCGAAATTTCCGTAAAGATCAATGAAACAATCCGTGGTGCGGACGTATTTATCATTCAGTCCACATCTTATCCTGTAAATGATAACCTGATGGAACTCTTGATCATGATCGATGCAATGAAACGTGCATCCGCAGCAAGAATCACAGCAGTTATGCCTTACTATGGCTATGCGCGTCAGGACAGAAAAGCAAGAGCAAGAGATCCCATCAGTGCAAAACTGGTTGCAAATATCCTGACAAGTGCAGGTGCAAGCCGTGTGCTGACAATGGATCTGCATTGTGCACAGATTCAGGGCTTCTTCGATATTCCTGTGGACAACCTGGTTGGCAGTCCTCTGCTGACACAGTTCTACATCAACAAATACGGCGAAGAACTGGAAAGAGATTTTGTTGCGGTTTCTCCCGATCTGGGCAGCGTAACAAGAGTAAGAAAATTTGCTGAAAAACTGAACATCCCTATTGCGATCATCGATAAACGCAGACCTAAAGCAAATGTAAGTGAAATCATGAACATCATCGGTGATATCGAAGGCAAAAAAGTAATTCTGGTTGACGATATGATCGATACAGCAGGCACTATCACAAACGCTGCAAACGCACTGAAAGAAAGAGGTGCGGTTGAAGTTGATGCTTGCTGCACACACGGTGTTTTGAGCGGCCCTGCGCTGGAAAGAATCAATAATTCCGCGATCAAAGAACTGCTTGTTCTGGATACCATCGAACTGCCTGAAGAAAAGAAAATCGACAAGATTACAATGGTTTCCGTTGCAGATATGTTTGCAGATGCAATCAACTGCATCCACAAAGGTATTTCCATTTCTCAGCTGTTTGACTGATCCAAATCTGGAAGAAAAGCCAAGACCCACTCTTAGGAGTGGGTCTTTTTTTGCCTTTAGACTGAAAAATCGTTCATTCTGAGGAGAGAAAAAATAGTGCCCAAAAACCCCTGTTGGAATCCAGTTGGAAACTGGTGCTTTTTTGATTTCTGCGGAAAAAAGCCTTTGGCAAAACTTACAATTTTTTGGTAATGTGGTTGACAAAACAGGTGAAATAGATTATATTGTTAAAAGTAAAACAAGCGGAGGCAGGAAATATGCCCATACGCAGTCTGGGTTTTGCTCCGTTTGCTATAAAAATTTTACTACCCACCATTATTAAAATTTTTATTTTCTTAGGAGGAAGAGACAAATGAAAATTGCATTTTTTGACACAAAATCTTACTGGGTTGACGGCTTCAAACCTATGGCAGAAAAATACGGCTATGAAATCACATTCTTCAACGAAAGACTGACACCCGCAACAGCTCATCTGGCTGCTGGTCATGACGCTACATGCTCTTTCGTTAACGACGAACTGCCCGCAGAAGTTGTGAAAGAACTGAAAGATCTGGGTATCAAAGTTCTGCTGCTGAGATGTGCAGGTTTCGACTCCGTAGATCTGGAAGCTGCAAAAGAATGCGGTCTGCCCGTACTGCGCGTACCCGCTTACTCCCCTCAGTCCGTTGCTGAACAGGGTGCTGCTCTGCTGATGACAATCAACAGAAACACACACCTGGGTTGGGACAGAACAACAAAATTCAACTTCGATATCGCTGGTCTGACAGGTATCTGCCTGCACGGCAAAACAGCTGGTGTTATCGGTACAGGTAAAATCGGTCAGTGCATGATCGACATCCTGAAAGGCCTTGGCATGAATATCATCGCTTACGATGCATTCCCTAACCCTAACTTGGGTCTGGAATATGTAACACTGGATGAACTGTATGCTAAGTCCGATGTTATCACAATCCACTGCCCTCTGATGCCCGCTACAAGACACATGATCAATGCAGAAGCTATCTCCAAAATGAAAGATGGCGTTATCTTCATCAACGTTGCTCGTGGTGGTCTGGTTGATTCCGAAGCTCTGGCAGATGCTCTGGAAGCAGGCAAATTCCGTGGCGTAGGTGCTGACGTTTGCGAAAAAGAACATGAATACTTCTTCGAAAACTGCATGGATAAAGAAAAAGATCCTACACTGGCAAGACTGCTGGCTAACCCTAAATTCGTTCTGTCTGGTCATCAGGCATTCCTGACAGTTGACGCTCTGGAACAGATGGCTCTGATCACTCTGGAAAATGCAAAAGCATTCCTGGAAGGTGCAGAACTGGTTAACGAAGTAAAATAATCTAATCTGATTACATATTAGTTAGATTCCAAAGGCGGATGTGCAAACATCCGCCTTTTTTGCAATATAGCGGAGAAAGCCGATAGCGTAAAATAAAAGCACAGAATTTGCTTGCAAGGTTCTGTGCTTTTATTTTGTGGTATTGATTTGCGTAGCAAATGCATGAATAAGCCGTAAGGCTTGTGAATGGTTTTCGCAGCGGTTGAATTTCTTGTGTTTTCTATGCTATAATATCTCCGAAAAAGGAACAGAATATAGAACGAACAGCTCTAATTGATAAAAATTAGAGCCTTTCGTTGTGTTTATGATAAGGAGGAAGAAACATGGGGCTTTTTGACAGATTCAGAAATCAGGAATCCAAGGGGCAGGAATTTTACTGCATCGTTGGTCTGGGCAACCCTGGCAGACAGTACGAAGAAACCAAGCATAATGTTGGGTTCAAGGTCATCGACAAGCTGGCGGAAAAATATGATATCAAAGTAGACAAATTCAAAAATAAAGCTTTTGTTGGCGATGGCATGATTCGCAACAAGCGGGTACTGCTGGTAAAGCCGCAGACATACATGAACCTCAGTGGGGAAAGTGTGCGTGAAATTGTAAACTTTTATAAAATTCCGCAGGAAAGATTTGTTGTTATTTTTGATGATACCAGCCTGCCCTGCGGCAGTGTGCGTATCCGAGAAAAGGGCAGCCATGGTGGCCACAATGGTATCCGCAATATTATCGACCAGATGGGGACAGACCAGTTCTACCGCATCAAGGTGGGCATTGGCGAAAAGCCCAGCGGCTGGGATCTGGCGGATTATGTTCTGGGCAAATTCAATGAAGATGACCTGCCTGCCATGGAGGAAGGCATGGACAAAGCCGTGAAAGGTGTGGAGCTGATGCTTTCCCGCGGCATTGCGGAAGCGGCAAACCGTGTGAACCAGAAGCCCAAAACCATGAAAAAACAGAAGGAACGGTCTGAGGCGGAAAAAGCCAAAGCAGAACAGAAAGAAGAAACAAAACCCGTTGAAACGAAAGAAATTTCTGCAGAAACAACGAAAGAAGTGACGGAATGATGAAAGCCCTCATGGAACCCCTGCTGGAACTGGGCAGTTTCCGGCAGATACTGAACAGCATAAAGGAAAACCAGACTCCCGTGTTTGCCACAGGGGTCATTGATGCTGCAAAAAATCATCTGATATTTTGCTTGAAACGATATACAGACAGACCCATTTTTATCCTGACCTACAGCGAACTGCGGGCAAAGGAGATTCTGGAAGGAATGACCTTTTTTGAAAAGGACTGTATGTATTATCCTGCGAAAGATATCCTTTTTTACAGTGCCGATGTGCACAGCATGGAGATGAACCGTCAGCGGTTTCTGGTGCTGGAGCGTCTTTTGAAAGGGGAAACCCCTGTCATCGTGGCATCCATGGAAGCACTCTTGGATAAATATCCGAAAAAGGATGTCTTTGCCGCTTTCCTGCTGAAACTGAAAACAGGGGATGTGGTGGATATTCCCGCCCTGACCAGAAAACTGGTGGTCATGGGCTATGAACGGACGGAACTGGTGGAAAGCCCCGGCCAGTTTACCCTTCGCGGCGGTATTCTGGATATCTGGTCTTTGACGGCTGACGATGCTGTTCGCATCGAATTCTGGGATGATGAGATCGATTCCATCCGCAGTATGGATGCCCAGAGCCAGCGTTCCGTGGATCGGCTGGAGGAAACGGAAATCTTTCCTATGCGGGAAATGGTCTATACGGAAGAACAGGCGGCAGAAACCGCCGACCGCATCCTGAAGGAATACATGAAAACCCTGAAAAATCTGGAGAAAAAAGGTCTGGAGGAAGCGGCGGAACGCCTGCGGGAGCATATCGGAGAGGATGCGGAACTGCTGCGGGCGGAGCATACCCTGCCGGCCGTTGGTGCCTATGTGGATTATTTCTATGACGAGACTGTCAGCCTGTTTTCTTATTTAAACGAAAATACCATCCTTTGTATCGATGAGCCGGAACGGATTCGGGAACACATGGATATCCTGACGGAGGAATATCAGGAATCTGTCAAAGGTCGCATTGAGCAGGGCTATCTGCTGCCCGGCCAGTGCCACATGCTCTATCGGTATGCCGATATCCTGCAGCAGATGGAAGGCTTTGCCACCGTGCTTTTTGCCGGCCTGAGCCAGCGTACTGCAGATTTCTATCCGAAAGCCATGGCGGAGTTTGCTGTCCGCTCCACGCCTTCCTTCCAGCAGAGGGCAGATTTGTTCGTGGAGGAACTGCAATATCTGAAAAAGGAAAACTTCCGTACCCTGATCCTTGCAGGCAGCGGCACCAGAGCCCAGCGCATTGCTTCTGAGCTGGGGGATATGGGGCTGGAAGCAGTATATATCGATGATTTGGAAAGGGAAGTGCCTAAGGGCTCTGTTTGGGTAGCAAAAGGTACCTTATCCAAGGGCTTCCGCTATGATTTGATCGACTTTGCCGTATTCTGTGACAATGAGCTGTTCGGCGGCAAGGAAAAGAAGAAACGGAAAAAGCGCAGGAAAAACAGGGCTTCCATCGAAAGCTTCACCGACCTGCATATTGGGGATTATGTGGTACACGATAACCACGGCATTGGCGTGTTCCGCGGATTGGAGAAGATTTCCGTGGATGGCGTCCAGAAGGATTATATGAAGATCTCCTATCGGGATGGGGGCAGTCTGTTTGTGCCCGTCAATCAGATGGATATGGTGCAGAAATATATCGGTACTGGTTCTGCAGCACCGAAGCTGAATAAACTGGGCGGTCAGGATTGGGCAAAAGCCAAGGCAAAAGCCAGAAAAGCCGTACAGATCATGGCGGAGGACTTGGTGGCTCTCTATGCGAAACGTTCTGCGGCCAAAGGCCATGTATACGGAGAAGATACCATTTGGCAGAAGGAATTTGAAGAAAACTTCCCCTTTGAGGAAACAGACGACCAGCTGAACGCCATCGAAGATGTGAAAAAGGACATGGAAAGCAGCAAAGTCATGGACAGACTGATCTGCGGCGACGTGGGCTACGGCAAGACGGAGGTTGCCATCCGTGCGGCTTTCAAGGCGGCCCAGGAGGGGAAACAGGTGGCATTTCTTGTGCCCACTACCATTCTTGCCCAGCAGCATTACAATACTTTTACCCAGCGCATGGCGGGCTATCCTATCAAGATCGAACTGCTTTCCCGCTTCCGTACGCCCAAGCAGCAGAAGGAAAGCCTGCACAACATGGAACGGGGCTTTTCCGATATCCTCATCGGTACCCATCGTATCCTGTCCAAGGATGTGAAATTTAAGGATCTGGGCTTGATTATTGTGGATGAAGAGCAGCGTTTTGGTGTGGCCCATAAGGAAAAACTGAAAGCTCTCAGGGAAAATGTGGATGTACTGACATTGTCTGCAACGCCCATTCCCCGAACGTTACACATGAGTCTGGCAGGTATCCGCGATATGAGCCTGCTGGAAGAACCACCTCAGGAAAGACACCCCATCCAGACCTATGTGATGGAAAGCAATCCTGAATTTATTCGTGAGGCCATCCATAGAGAAATCAGCCGCGGCGGTCAGGTGTATTATCTGTATAACCGTGTGGAAAGTATCAGCGAAGAAGCCTTCCGTATCCAGAACCTTGTGCCGGAGGCCAATGTGACCTATGCCCACGGGCAGATGTCAGAACGGGAGCTGGAGCGGATCATGGGGGAATTCATCGAAGGGGAAATTGACGTTCTGGTATGTACCACCATCATCGAAACGGGGATGGATATCTCCAACGCCAATACCATCATCATGCAGGATGCCGACCGCATGGGCCTTTCTCAGCTGTATCAGCTGCGGGGTCGTGTGGGCAGAAGCAATCGTATTGCCTATGCCTATCTCCTGTACAAAAGAGATAAAATGTTGCGGGAAGCGGCGGAAAAAAGACTGCAGACTATCCGCGAATTCACGGAATTCGGTTCCGGTTTTAAAATCGCCATGCGTGATTTGGAGATCCGCGGTGCGGGGAATCTCCTTGGTGCGGAACAGCATGGACATATGGAAGCTGTTGGTTACGATATGTATTGCCGTCTGTTGGAGGAAGAGGTGCAGAATCTGAAGGGGGCAGCACCCAAAGAAGAAGCCTTTGAAACCTCCATCGATCTGAATATCAGTGCCTTCATCCCTGATTTTTATATCAAGAATCAGGAACAGCGGATGGAATTGTATAAGAAAATTGCGGGCATCCATACCATGGAGGAATATTACGACATGCAGGAGGAATTGGAAGATCGCTACGGTGATCTGCCGAAAAGCGTACAGCTTCTTCTGGAAGTGGTGCTGGTGAAGGCAGAGGCCCATGATCTGGGGATTACTGCCATTACCCAGAAACACGGCAATCTGCTCTTGGAGTTCCGTCCTGAACCCAACATTGACCCTGTCAAGCTGATGCAGCTGATTGCGCAGGAAAAAGGAAAATATCTCTTTACAGCGGGGGCAAATCCCTATCTGACCATCAAGCCGGGCAGAGGGGAAGGAGATAAACCACTGCAGCTGATTAAAAATTTCTTTGAAGCATTGAAAGCGTAAGATTTTCTGGGTATAATGAAACCATTACAAATTTGAAAAAGGAAGGTTTTAGCCTATGAAAAAAAGAATAAAAGCCCTGTTGGGTCTTCTGCTGGCGACCTCTTTGTGCCTGACTGCCTGTGGCGGCGGTGCGGAATTTCAGGATGAAGCCGTGATGAAGGTCAATGGGCAGGAAATTATGAAATCAGAATATATGGTTTATCTTTACACCACCACAAAAAGCTTTGTTTCTGCGGCGGGAGAGGATGTCTGGGGCATGGACTTTGATGGACAGACTGCCGATGAACTGGTGGAGGAAAGAACCATCAGCACCATTCAGAGCGTGATTGCCGCAAAGGAATATGCAGCAGCTAACGGCATTGCCTTGACAGAAGAACAGAAGGCAGAAGCAAAGGCGGCGGTGGAGCAGTTTATGGCCGGTGTTTCGGAAGAAGATCTGGGAAAAATGGGAATGGATGCAGAAAAGCTGCAGCCTTTGATGGAAGATTCCTATCTGTATACATTGGTGCACCAGGAGATCGCAGCAGAATGTGATGTGGATGCAGCGGATATGGATACCTATTATCAGGCAAATAAAGCCCAGCTGAAAAAAGATTACACCTCCCTGAAGCTGCAGACGATCCTGTTGGATGATGGGGAAAAAGCCGCAAAGGCGGCAGAACGGGCGAAGAACGGGGAAGATTTTCTTTCCCTGTTTGAAGAATATGACATTGACCCCGCGGCGGAAAACGGCGGCGAAATGACGGTTTTTCAGAATTATCTGGAGAACAGCTTTGGTTTGACCGATGAAATGGAAGCGGGCGATGTGGCTGGCCCTCTGCAGATCGGTGAAGGATACTTCGTCTTGAAGGCTGTGGAGAAAACAGTGCCTACGGAGGAAGAAGTGAAGGAACTGGCAGAAAGCAATTACCGCACGGAGGTACAGACATCCTATACAGAAGCCCGTTTTGCAGAACTGATGAAGGGGCAGACTGTTGAAAAAATCGAAGGTGTTTGGGAAACACTGGAAAAATTTCATTGATTTTAAAAAGGCGTTTTGAAAAGAGTTCAAAACGTCTTTTTCTTAGGTTGAAAAAAGGAAAAGAATACGATATGATGAGGAAAATGAAACTTTTTTGTGCTATAAGGGAACAGGAGGCGTGTGTATGGAGATGAAAAAAGTATGGGCCATGTATTTCAGCCCAACAGGGGGAACGGAAAAAGCCGTCAAAACAACAGCGAAAGCTCTGGCGGAAAAACTGGGACTGCCTTTGGATGTATATGATTGGACCCTGCCCGGTGCTCGTGAAAAGGAGGCTGTTTTTGGCGAAGGGGATATTGTTGTCTGCGGCACGCCTGTCATTGCGGGCCGTGTGCCCAATGTGCTGCTGCCTTACCTGAACGAAAAGGTGAAGGGCAATGGTGCACTGGCGGTGCCTGTGGTTTCCTTTGGTAACCGTAATTTTGACGATGCCCTCATCGAACTGAGAAATATTCTGGAAGCAGACGGATTCAAAACAGTGGCCGGTGGTGCCTTTGTCAGTGAACATTCCTTCTCCAAAACACTGGCGGCCGGCAGACCCGATGAAAAGGATCTGGCTGTTATGAAGGAATTTGGCGAAAAGATCGCAGAAAAACTCATGAGCGGCTGGGTATACGAGGGCCCTGCCTATGTGAAGGGCAATGACCCCATCCATCCTTATTTCAAACCTCAGGACAGAAACGGCGAACATATCGATATCCGCAAGGTAAAACCTAAAGTGGGCGATTCCTGCTGTGAATGTGGCATCTGTGCAACTGTTTGTCCCATGGGTTCCATCAATCCCGAAAATATCCGGGAATATATCGGGATCTGCATCAAATGCTGTGCCTGCGTGAAGAAATGTCCTTCCGAGGCAAGATATTATGATGACCCCGGTTATATCTACCATAAAGAAGAACTGGAAGAACTGTACGAAAGAAGAGCAGAACCTGAGTACTTCGTATAAAGCGAAAAAAACGAGCCTGAAACCTGAAAGGGTTTCAGGTTTTTTCTTTTATGCTTAAAAATTTTTTATTTTTGTTTTACCGATTTTTAACAATGAGATAAGTGCCATCTAATTTTCTGCTTTTATACTGAAAAACAAAGGAATGGAGGTAAAACATGTTCATGAAAGAAAAATGGAGACAGGAGTTGAAATATACCCTGACAGAAGCCGACAGTGTGATGCTGGCATCCCGACTGGTAAATATCATGCAGCGGGACAGCCATTTGCGCGGAAGAAAAGAATATTTTATTCGTTCCTTATATTTTGATAATTTATATGATAAAGCCTTGCGGGAAAAATTGTCCGGTGTTGCCATTCGGGATAAATTTCGTATCCGTTATTATGATTACAATCGGGATTTCATTCGGCTGGAAAAGAAAAGTAAGCGATATTCCTTGGGTCACAAATTTCAGTGCCAAATGACGGCAGCAGAAGTGGAGCGGCTGTTGCAAAATGATTGGGAATGGATGATACAGGATGCCCGTCCGTTGGTAAGAGAGTTGTATCTGAAAATGAAACTGGAACTGCTCCGCCCCTCGGTCATTGTGGATTACAGAAGGGAGCCGTTCCTCTATGCTCCGGGCAATGTTCGCATCACCTTTGACAGAGGGGTGCGTTCCAGCCGGAATGTGCAGGCGTTTTTTCAGAAAGATATACCCATGGTGCCTGTGCTGCCCGATGGAAAATGTATCATGGAAGTGAAGTATGATGATTATCTGCCTGATGTGATCAGCAGAACAGTCTTAACGACAAAAAACAGAGCGCAGGCTTATTCCAAATTTGCAGCCTGCCGTATCAATGGATAAAGAAAAGGAGAGATGAAGATGACAACATTTAACGATATTTTCCAGAGCAACTTTCTGGAAAGCTTCAGTGCGTTTTCCCTGACGGATACCCTGCTTTCTCTGGGGGCAGCCTTCCTTATTGGGTTGTTTATTTATTATGTATATCAGAAAACATATAGTGGTGTCCTCTATAGCCGCAGCTTCAATGTTTCCCTGATCGCCATTCTGCTGGTCACCACGCTGGTTATCAGCGGCGTTACCAGTAATGTCGTATTGTCCTTGGGTATGGTGGGGGCTCTGTCTATCGTTCGCTTCCGTACAGCGGTAAAAGACCCTATGGATCTGGTATTCCTGTTCTGGGCACTGGCGGAAGGTATCCTCTGTGGTGCGAGCCTCTTGCCGCTGGCACTGATCGGCTGTCCTGTACTGGGTGTGTTCCTGTTGGTATTTTCCAACAGACAGCAGCAGGATAATCCCTATCTCATCATTATCCGCCTGACAGACAGCGAAATGGAAAACGCTGTGGAATCTTTGCTGAAAAAAGAAGTCAGAAAAATGCTGCTGAAATCCAAAACCATTACAGGTGGTGTCGGTACAGAACTGATCTATGAGATCCGTCCCGATGACAGCAATACAGCCTTCCTCAATGCCATCAGCAAAATGGAGGGTGTGGAATCCGCAGTGATGGTAAGCTATGACGGCAATTATGCAGCGTAAGGAAAGGAGGAATCTCCTTGAAAGTGCTGAAAGAATATAAGACGATATTTCTGGCAGGGCTGGCGGTGGTACTGTTTTTCGGGTTGACGTATTTTGTAATGGGCAATGTGGAATCGAAACAGAAATTTACTTACGGAGAACATCTTTTTCAGGAAGGGGTTGTCAGCGAAATCAACATCCAGATTGATGAAGCCAACTGGAAGGAACTCTTGGAAAACCCGCTGACGGAGGAATATTATCGGGCGGATGTGACCATCAATGGGGAATTGATGGGGAATACGGCTATCCGCACCAAAGGGAATACCAGCCTGACCTCTGTGGCGAATTCCGATTCGGACCGCTACAGCTTCAAACTGGATTTTGATTACTACGATGATAACGGCAATTATTATGGGCTGAAGAAATTATGTCTGAACAACAATTACGCCGATAACAGCAATATGCGGGAATATATCTGCTACAAAATCATGGAGGATATGGGACTTCCCGTACCGCAGTGCGGTTACAGCCATATCACTGTAAATGGCGAGGAATGGGGCTTATATCTGGCGGTAGAAGCAGTGGATGAAGTGTTCCTGCAGACAAATTTTGCAGATGCTACCGGCGACCTTTACAAGCCCGAAGGCATGGGAGGAACAGGGGCAGACTTGGTGTATCGCGGCGATGATATTACGGCATATACAAACCTCAATCTGAAAACAAACCTGGAAACTTCTGATGGCAGCAAGATCATCGCCCTGATGAAAGCACTGGAAACAGGCGAAGGTCTGGAAGAGGTGCTGGACATCGAAAATGCCCTGAAATATCTGGCGGCAAATGTGGCTCTTGCCAATTTTGACAGTTATCTGGGTGGTACGACGCATAACTATTATCTGTATGAAGAAAACGGCGTTTTTTCCATGATCCCGTGGGATCTGAATCTGTCCTTTGGCGGTTTCGGCGGCAGCAAAGTGGATATTTATGAACCTGCAAGCTCTGGTATGGGCGGCGAAATGCCGGCCATGGGCGAGATGCCTGATTTCGGCGGCGAAATGCCGGCCATGGGCGAGATGCCTGATTTCGGTGGCGAAATGCCGGCCATGGGCGAGATGCCTGACTTCGGCGGTGGTATGCCTGCCTTTGGCGGCAGCAACGGCAAACCTCTGGTGGATACCCTGCTGGCGGATGCAGAACTGCTGGCGATGTATGAGGGTTATCTGCAGGAAATGGCAGATACTTATCTGACAGAAGAATATATGACGGCTAAGGTGGCGGAGATCCATGACCTGATTGCACCCTATGTGAAAGAGGATGCCACAGCCTTCTACACTTATGAAGAATTTGAACAGGGTTGTTCTGTCGACCCCGAAGACAATTATTCTCTGGTTTACTATGCGGTGAACATGGCGGAAAGTATCAAAACTCAGCTGGCCGGCGGCGAGCCGACCTTTGATACGGGCTCTTTGCAGGGCGGTGGTATGTTTAAGGGCGGCGGTATGCCACCCTTTGGCGGAAGAGAAGACGCAGATAAAAAGGGGGCAGAAATGATGCCGGCCATGGGAGAGATGCCTGATTTCGGCGGAGAAATGCCAGCCATGGGCGAGATGCCTGATTTCGGCGGCGAAAGACCTGAAAAGGGTAACAAAGGCGGCATGCCTTTCCCCGGCGGCGAAAGACAGAATCAGGCGGATATCAAAGAAGTGCTGCCCACCATGGCGATCTGCGGCGGGGTATTCCTGAGCGGGTTGGTTTTTGCGGTGGTATATAAACGAAAAAATAAAATGAAATAAAAAAGAACCCATTTGGGTTCTTTTTTGTGGTTTTATGCTCCAAAAGATTTTGCCAGTGCCTTTACGGCTTTGGTTGCAATGATGGTTTCCCCGTGTTCCAGCAGATAATATTTTGCCAGAGGGGTGGAAACGTGCTTCTGACCGTATTCCTTCAGGATCAGTTCCAGTTCTGCAGAGGATTCTTCTGCGGCGTATGTATCTCCCTGCAGAACAAGGAAATACTTGCCTTCGTTTTTATAAACAGCACTTTCCCCTTTGAAACTGCCGTCCAGACGGAGACTGACATGGATCACGTCATCCAGTGCGGGGAAAGAATAGATAAGAATATCGGAATTCTTTTCTTCCGCATGTTCCAGCGTGTCCAGCGGTTTCTTTTTCCAGCGGCGTGTTTCCTGGGCCTGCTGCAGCAGATCGGCAGTGCTGCCTCCTTTTTTGTCTTTGTTATTTACTTTTGTTATGATGATCATGATGCCTTCCGTACCCATGGGTACGGCTTCCACCATCAGCGGTGTGTTTTCGGAAACGAAGTCTTCTTCATCCAGAGCCTGTTCCATGATATCGCGGAACAGCTTCTGTGTTTTTTCGGAAGGTGTGATGAGATCTTCCAGCTTGATATCTCTTTCCTTCAGATCATCCTTTGTCAGAGTCAGTTTCAGCTGATTTTCGCTGATTCTTTCAATTTTCATATGGTCACTCCCTTATATCGATTTCAGGGAAACGGTCAGTTTTTCACTATACAATCTTTTGGATTTATAGTATAGTATATGCAATTGGTGGGAAGATGTAAAGAGGAGAAAACCGCCATTTTTTTGAATTTTTTGTGAATTGGAGGAGAAAAAATGAAAAAATCCCGTACGATTTTATTTGTTCTGACCCTGCTCATCTGGGGCGGGATGTATTATTATTATCTGCCTGCTTTGAATATCCATGCCGAAGAAAGCTGGATGTTCTTTGTGGCGGCGGTTCTGGTGGGGCTGGTGCTGAATTTCTGGCCCATTTTCAAAATGCTGTTTCTGGAAAGAAACGGTGTGGTTGTAGATAAAGAGGAAAAAATAAAAGCAGCAAAGAAGATCCTGATCGTTCCCATGGCATTGGTCATCATATACGGTGTGGGGATGCTGCTGTCCTCTCCCATTTTGCGGGCGAGTGCCTATCGGGAACTATTGAATGTGCAGAGCGGTGATTTCGCCAACGATATCCATGAGGTAAACTATAATCAGATCCCTATTTTGGACAGTGATTCTGCAGCCAGACTGGCGGAAAGGGAAATGGGCAGCATGGTAGACATGGTTTCCCAGTATGAAGTCAGCCCTTATTTCAATCAGATCAACTATCAGGGCAAGCCTGTCCGCGTAACGCCCCTGCAGTATGGCGACCTGATTAAGTGGTTTACCAACCGTAGCACAGGCGTCCCTGCTTATATTAAAATTGATATGACCACACAGGATGTAGACCTGATTAAATTGCAGGAAGGCATCAAGATCTCTCCCTTTGAGCATTTTGGCAGAAATCTGAACCGCTATATCCGTTTCCGCTATCCCACAGCCATGATCCGTGCTTATCATTTCGAGATCAATGATGAGGGAGTACCTTACTGGGTATGTGCCGTGGAAGATAAGACCATCGGCCTGTTTGGCGGTACGGACATCAAAGGGGCCATCATCATCAATGCAGTGACAGGGGAACACGCTTACTATGATGTAAAAGACGTCCCTACATGGGTGGATAAGGTGTATGATTCCTCTTTGCTGGTGGAACAGTATGATTATTATGGCACACTGGTCAACGGCTTCATCAATTCCGTTTTTGGGCAGAGAGGTTGTCTGAAATCTACGGAAGGTTATAACTATATTGCACTGGACGACGATGTTTGGCTTTACACCGGCGTCACTTCCATTGGCGGTGATGAATCTAATGTTGGTTTTGTACTGATGAACTCCCGTACAAAGGAAACAAAATATTATCAGATCTCCGGTGCCAAGGAAATTTCTGCCATGTCCTCCGCAGAAGGGCAGGTGCAGCATCTGAACTATGTGGCAACCTTCCCCATCCTGCTGAATATTGCCGATGAACCCACCTATTTCCTCTCCCTGAAGGATAATGCGGGGCTGGTCAAGAAATATGCCATGGTAAACATTGAAAAATATCAGATCGTAGCCATTGGGGATACGGTGGCGGAATGTGAAAAGACATACCGCAGCTTGATGGCAGATGGCGGCATCAGCAATGTGGATGCCTCCGAAGCCCAAACCATTACAGGAACGATCACCATGATGAAGGATATTGTTTCCGAAGGCAATACCTACTGGTATCTGATGCTGGAGGGCAGTGATACCTTGTTTGAAGGAAAGGCGAAAGAACATCTGGAAATTATGAAAAAACAGGTGGGCAGCAGGGCTACGGTGGAATACGTTCCCCAGAACGAAGGTGTGAATACCATCCTGTCCGTGAAATGACAACAGAATTGCGCGAATAATGGCTGGATGCCCAATAAAAGCCAAAAAGGCTGGTTTTCTGTAAATACATTTACGAAAGCCAGCCTTTTCGTGCTTTTGTATGGAGAAACAGAAAAACAATTTCTTACATTTTTTTGAATTTCCGCCACTTTGGTTGACACTTCGACAATTAAACTGTAAAATAACAAGATATGATGCGAATATTGCGTGAAATTGTATGCTTTTATAGATTGAGATTATTTTCTACGGAGGTTAGAATCATGAGTGATGAAAGAGTCGAAAACAGAAATGCTTCCAGAGGCATGAGCGACACAGATAAAGGCTACTACGAAGACCTGTATACAGATCTGCCCAAGGAAGTAGTGGATATCCTGATGCAGACCCATCCCCTGATGGGCAGAAATGACAACGATGCAGAAGCAACTGCATACCGCTCCCGCCGTCCCCAGAGAAGGGAAGATGTGGAAGAAGTCAGAGAAGCAAGAATGCAGCAGGTGGGCCATGAGATCAATGAAGTGAGCAGAGCACCCCAGCAGGAAGGCGATCCTACCCGTTATGTTTCCCGCCGTGCAAGAAACACAGGCATCGTTTCCGAAGACATGCCCACATCCAGAGCAACAACGGTGAACGATGATGAATTTGATGACGGCATCCAGTATGTCAGCATGATGCCCGCCAAGAGAAAATCCAAAATCGTGGAAGAAGTGACACTGCAGACAACAGCTGCACCCCAGAAACGCGGCAAAAAAGCGAGAAAAGAAAGGGAAGAAATGCCTTTCCATAATATGGGCAGAGACCCCAGAGATAACCGCCCTCGTTACGAAGATGTAGACTTTGAAGAAAGAGCAAAGCAGGAACATCTGGATAGCCTGTATGATGATGATTACGAAGATGACGATTTCGGTGCAGGCAAAGGCAAGTTGGCTATTATTCTGGGCATTGTTGGTCTGATCCTGATCATCTTCCTGATCTTCCGTACCGTGAGTCTGGGCAGCAAGCTGGAAGAAGCACAGAACAAGCTGACACAGACTCAGGAATATAAAGAAAAATACGAAGCGATGCAGCTGGAAAAAATGCAGCTGGAAGAAAAACTGGATGCTCTGCAGAACCCTGATGCGAATGCAGATAATGCAGAAGGTGAAGATGGCGAAGACGGTGATTCCGACAACGATACATCCAGCTCCGCATCAACAGGCGCCGGTAAGGAATACACAATCAAAGACGGCGATACTCTGTGGACAATCGCACAGAGCCAGCTGGGCAATGGTGCGGATTATCAGAAGATTCTGGATGCCAATGGCATGAAGGAAAGTGATCCTCTGAAACCCGGCAGCAAAATCAAAATTCCTGCAGCAAACTAAGTGAGGAGAACGAGCATGAGTGAACTGGAAAAGAAAACTCTTGCGGAATTGAAAGTTTTGGCGAAGGAGATGGGTATTTCGTCCGTCTCTGGTCTCAAGAAAAGTGAATTGATAGAGAAGATCGAAGCAAAGCAGTTATCTGAGGCAGAAAAACCACAGGTGACTGCTTGTGATTTTTCTCTGACAAAAAACGACGAAAAAACCGAAAATCCGCAGGAAAACACAGAAAGGGAAAAACAGACTTATGATGAGATCGGCGAAGGTATTTTAGAAGTGCTGCCCGATGGTTATGGATTTTTGCGGGCAGAAAACTGCCTGCCCGGCATCAATGATGTGTATGTTTCCCCTGCTCAGATCAGACGATTTAATCTGCGCACAGGGGACAGAGTAAAGGGCATTATCCGTCCCCCCAGAGAAGGGGAAAAGGTGGGCGGTCTCATTTATGTGCAGACAGTCAACAGCGACGCTCCTTTCCTCGCGATTCGCAGACCTAATTTTGAAGACCTGACGCCCATTTATCCTGATGAAAAACTGAGATTAGAGACGGAAAAGGATGAACTTTCCGGTCGTATCATCGACCTGATTGCCCCCATCGGCAAAGGCCAGAGGGGGATGATCGTGGCCCCTCCCAAGGTGGGGAAGACCATTCTGCTGACAAAGATGGCCAATGCCATTACAAAAAACCATAAGGAAGTACACCTCATTGTTCTTCTGATCGATGAACGTCCCGAAGAGGTAACGGATATCCAGCGTTCCATCGAAGGGGAAAATGTGCAGATCGTGTATTCCACCTTTGATGAGGAACCGGAACATCATAAAAAAGTAACGGAAATGGTACTGGAACGGGCAAAGCGCATGGTGGAACAGGGGAAAGACCTGGTGATCCTCTTGGACAGCATCACCCGTCTGGCTCGTGCCTATAACCTGACCATTCCCCCCAGCGGCAGAACATTATCCGGCGGTCTGGACCCTGCGGCCCTGTATATGCCGAAAAAATTCTTCGGCGCGGCCAGAAATATTGAAAACGGCGGCAGCCTGACCATCCTTGCCACCGCATTGGTGGACACCGGCAGCAAAATGGACGAAGTGGTCTTTGAAGAATTTAAGGGTACCGGCAATATGGAACTGGTGCTGGACAGACGTATGGCAGAACGCCGTATCTTCCCTGCGGTGGATATCATCAAAAGCGGCACAAGAAGGGAAGAAAAACTGTTCAGTCCCGCGGAATTGGAATGTAATTATGCCCTGCGCCGTATGGCGGCGGCTCTGAGCAGTACCGATATGACAGAGGGCTTTTTCGACCTGATGCGCAAGACCAAAAATAATCAGGAATTCATGGAACGCCTGCCTGTTTGGGAAAAAACGTTAGGCTTACACGAAAAATGAGAATGTATTTGAAAAAAAACTGTTCAGAATGCGAAAAACGTTGTTTTTTCAAGGATTTCTGGTTGCAAAAATGATTTAACTGTGTTAAAATACCCATGTTGTCTATAAATAACATTGGATTATTGATCAACAAATAGTGAAAATGAGGTGAAAGAAAATGCGCGAAGGTATCCATCCCGAATATCATCAGGTAACAGTAAGATGCAACTGCGGTAACGAATTCGTTACAGGTTCTACAAACAAAGAAATCAGAGTCGAAGTTTGCTCCAAATGCCACCCCTTCTACACAGGCAGCCAGAAACTGCTGCTGGAAGCTGGCGGTAGAGTTGAAAAATTCAACAAAAAATACGGCAGAAAGTAATTTCGAAAATCAAAGGGCTAGGGCGTTGCGTCCGGCCCTTTTTTTCACAAATGGATATTTTTTCTAAATAATTGTTTGTGAGAAAAAGGACAATAGTCCCTTTCTTTTGAAAGGAGGAAATCGTATGGCTGAAAAATGTACAACCATCGGCGGTCACGCTCCTATATATTTTAGGTGTATATAAAAACCGCTAGATGTAGAAAATAACCTCCCATTTATCCCTATATATGAGGATTTTGTGGATAAATGTTTTCAGAATGGTTCTTTTTTCCTCTGCGGTTTGCACCGTTTCATATAAATCCCATGCGGATTTTATTTTTTTGCGCAAAATTTCCTCTTTTTCATTTGCGGGCCGATGTGTTTCGGGCGCGGCTGGAAGTGCCTCAATAATTTTCTTTCTATCCTCTAAGGCTTTTTTAATTTCCCTGTATTCGTCCAGTTCAAACACGCCACTCAGGTACGCTTCTTTTGCCCGTTTAAGTTCTGTGTTGATTTTTTCTATTTTCTTTTTTGCTGAATCCTCTGTTTTTACAGGCTCGTTTTCCTTGCTCACGATCAGGGCGATAGGCGCGCCGGATATAATATCCATGATATAATTATCAATTTCAGCCTCGACCTTTTCGGCATTAAACAATCTCGTAAAACGGCATTCACTGCGGTATAGGCTTGCATCCCTGCAAAGATAATTTTCGCTTCTCTTTCCTTGCCATCCCTTGTTCGGTTTTATTCGCATGATGCTTCCGCATTCGCCGCAGTAGATCAGACCGAGTAAATGATGCTTTGCGTAATTATCACCCCTGCGAGTATTCGCCTTGGACATGAATGCAGATTTTTCTTGCACGCGGTCAAATAGATCGTGTTCCAGAATAGACGGGAATGCAGCAGGGTAGGTTGTTCCATTCCAGACGTTTTCGCCGATGTATTTTCGGTTTTTTAGAATCTGTTTTACTTGGAATGTCTGCCATGCGCCGATAATACCCTTGTAGGTTGGAATCATGCTTTCATTTAACCATTTTGCAATTTTCAAATGTCCCCATCCTTCATCATAAAATCTGTAGATTCTGTGGACAACTTCCGCCTGTTCCTCATTCACAAAGACTTCTCCATTTTGGCAATAATAACCGTAAGGCATTTGCCCCATGTGCTTGCCCTTTCTGGCTCTCTCATTCATGCCTTTATAGACTTCTGCGGAAAGATTGCGCACATAGTATTCCGCCATCAATTCATAAAGCCCTTCCATGAAAAAGCCCATAGGACTATCCTCAATGGGTTCTGTGATGGAAACCACATTTACCTTTGCGGCCTTAAGATTGTTTTTGATCGTGCGGGACAGTTCCACCTTACGAGCGAAACGGTCAAACTTATGTACCAGGATGATATTGATTTGCCCTGTGAATGCAGCGGAAAGCATTTCCTTGAATGCTGGGCGGTCGCTGATTTGCCCTGTTATACCTTCATCCGTGTATTCTTTATAGATTTCAATATCATTCTTTTCACAGTAGTCACGCAGGGCGCGGAGCTGCGCCGGAATGGAATTTTCCCTCCTTGCCTGTTCTTCGGAGGATACTCTTGCATAAAGAGCTGCTTTCAACATAAATCGAACCTCCTTTATTTGAAATTTGTGTATACAAATAAAGCGGTTCCGTGTTATAATCTGCTTGTCTAGGGCTGTTATACCACGGTATGACCGCTATGAAATCCTCTTTCCTGCGCCAACAGGAGAGGGGATTTTATTTTTTTACAAAGTGTCCAGTTTTTCTTTTACGCTTTCAAGATTGATTTGCGTAGATTCTGTTTCGATAGTTTCGGCTCCACGATAGACATATTTTG
>CALFPN010000010.1 GCA_937919015.1 uncultured Clostridia bacterium | reverse complement strand
TGAAACAGGAAGGATAAGAAAAGCCCATAGGATGTGCGAAAGCACATTATCATAGAGGTAACTTAAAATATATGGGGAAAACAGAAAAAGGGAGGAATTTACAATGAAATTATCCAAAAAATTAACAGCAATGGCAATGGTAGCAGTTATGGCTCTGGGCGTAACAGCATGCGGCGGCTCTGAACCTGCAGCAGAAGATGGCGCAAAAACATACATCATTGCTACAGACACAACATTTGCACCTTTCGAATTCCAGAACGAAGCAGGCGAATACGTTGGTATCGATATCGAACTGCTGGAAGCAATCGCTGAAGATCAGGGCTTCGAATATGAACTGCAGACACTGGGCTTCGACGCAGCAGTACAGGCTCTGGAAGCAGGTCAGGCTGACGGTGTAATCGCCGGCATGTCTATTAGACCTGACAGAGAAGAAAAATTCGATTTCTCCACACCTTATTTTGATTCCGGCGTTGTAATGGGTATCGCAGCTGACAACGACACAATCAAAGGTTACGAAGATCTGGCTGGCAAGAAAGTAGCTGTTAAGAGAGGTACAGAAGGTATGGAATTTGCAGAATCCATCAAAGATCAGTATGGTTTCGAAACAGTAGTATTTGATGATTCCAGCGCAATGTGCATGGACGTAGTTGTTGGTAACTCCGCAGCTTGCTTCGAAGACTATCCCGTACTGGGCTATGGTATCACTCAGGGCAATGGCCTGAAAATGGTAACAGAGAAAGAACGCGGCAGCTCCTATGGTTTCGCAGTTGGTAAAGGTATCAACGGGGAACTGCTGGAAATGTTCAATACAGGTCTTGCTAACCTGAAAGAAAACGGCAAATATCAGGAAATTCTGGATACATACATCCAGGGCTAATTCCTTAAGGAGCAGTGCCTTATGAGTAGTTTTTTTGAATATGTAGGACAGTGTATGCCTCAGCTCACCATGGGCTTGAAGCTTACACTTCAAATGACAATTTTATCTTTAGTGCTGGCAGTGATCGTCGGTATGATCACATGTCTGTTCAGCATTTCCAAGGTGAAGCCTCTGAACTGGATCTCCGCGATTTATCTGAGTCTGATCCGTGGTACACCACTGATGGTACAGGCGTTCTTTATCTACTTCGGTATTACCGGTGCGCTGGGTATCAGAATCACATCCTTCAGTGCTGCGATTCTGGTTCTGTGTCTGAATGCCGGGGCATATCTGTCTGAAATCTTCAGAAGTGGTATCGCTGCGGTAAACAAAGGGCAGATGGAAGCGGCAAGAAGCTTGGGGCTGCCTTACGGTGTTGCAATGAGAAAGATCATTCTGCCTCAGGCGATCCGTATCGTTATCCCTTCCGTTCTGAACCAGTTCATCATCACACTGAAGGATACATCTATCCTGTCTGTTATCGGCTGTGGTGAACTGATGCGTCAGGGTCAGCTGATCGTAGCGAGAAACTATGAAAGTTTCAAAACTTATGCGATCGTTGCGGTTATGTACTATGTTGTTGTAGTTGTGCTGACTAAGATTTTCCAGATTATCGAAAGGAGGCTGGCAAACAAATGATCAAGGTAAAAGTTGAACAGTTGAAGAAAAGCTTCGGCAGTCTGGAAGTATTGAAGGGCATTGACCTGGAAGTAAAAGAAGGCGAAGTTGTTTGTTTGATCGGGCCTTCCGGTTCCGGTAAGTCCACATTTCTGCGTTGCCTGAACAAGCTGGAAGAAACAACTGCAGGCACTGTCATTGTTGATGATAACGACATCACAGACCCCAAATGCAACATCAACAAGGTAAGGGAAAACATCGGTATGGTGTTCCAGCAGTTTAATCTGTTCCCTCACCTGAGTGTTTTGGAAAATATCATGCTGGCACCTGTTGACAGAAAGAAGCTGTCAAAGGCGCAGGCAAAAGAAACGGCTGAAAGATTGCTGGCAACAGTAGGTCTGGCGGAAAAGGCTGGGGAATATCCTCCAAATCTTTCCGGCGGTCAGCAGCAGCGTGTTGCCATTGCCCGTGCACTGGCCATGAATCCTGACATCATGCTGTTTGATGAACCTACATCTGCGCTGGACCCTGAAATGGTAGGCGAAGTACTGGAGGTAATGAAACAGCTGGCGAAGGACGGTATGACAATGATCGTTGTTACCCATGAAATGGGCTTTGCCAGAGAGGTTGCAGACCGTGTAATCTTCATGGACGGCGGCTACATCGTAGAACAGGGTACACCTGCAGAGGTGTTTGGCAATCCTCAGCATAAGAGAACACAGGACTTCCTAAACAAAGTTCTCTGATACATAACGAATCAAAACCTCAAGCATTTCGCTTGGGGTTTTTTGTTTACAAAAAAGGAAAAAAGTGGTACGCTTTTGAATACATGAATATACGAAAGAAAAGAGGGAAAGAACGTGATTGCTGTCATTGTAAATACGCTGGCAGTGCTGATTGGAAGTTCTATCGGTATGCTGCTGAAAAAAGGGATTCCGGAACGTATTACGGATACATTGATGAAAGGTCTGGGGCTTTGTACGTTGTATATCGGCTGGAGCGGCACATTGAAAGGCTCTAATACGCTGGTGTTGATTTTGTCCATGGCTATCGGTATTGTGATTGGGGAAGGTTTGGATCTGGATGATAAATTGAATCGTTTTGCTGCGGGCATGGAGAATCGCTTCAAAAAAGACGGCAATGAAATCTCTCTGGCAGAAGGCTTTGTGACGGCTTCTCTGTTGTTCTGCGTAGGGGCCATGACCATTGTTGGCTCTCTGCAGGCCGGACTCTCCGGAGATTATGAAATGATTTTTACAAAATCTGTGTTGGATTTTATCTCTTCTATGGTGTTTGCATCCTCTCTGGGGATTGGCGTTATGCTTTCTGCGGCGTTTGTTCTGGTGTTTCAGGGCGGCATTGTTTTGCTGGCGCAGTTTGTAGCCCCTCTCCTGACGGATGCAGTCATTGCGGAAATGGTTTGTTCCGGCTCTCTGCTTATTTTTGCGCTGGGGCTGAATATCATCGGTATTACAAAATTAAAGGTCATCAATTTCCTTCCTGCGATTTTTTTGCCGATTCTTCTTTGCCCTCTTTTGACGAATTTTGTATAAAAATAGGTTTTTCGGAAGTATGAAAACGAATGTTTTCTACTAGAAGTACACTTTTGAGAAAATGTTTGCGGCAATCCTGAAAAATCAGGAAAAAATCTTGCAAATTAAGGAGAAATGTGATATAGTCTATTACAGTAATAGTATAAGTTGTCGGCGAAGAAGAGTAGGTTGAATGACCTGCTCTTTGTTGTTGTATGAGCAAAAGTCCGGCAAGCAGATGGGCGGCGATTGCGAGAGTGTGAAACACGGAGCGATCGACTTTTGTAAGTGATTCGAAAAAGAGGTGTAAAAATGGCAAAGGCAAATAATACAGAAGCAAAAGTTCTGCCTCTTCTGGAGCCTATCGTGGAAGCGAATGGTCTGGAACTGGTAGATCTGGAATTTGTAAAAGAAGGCGTGAACTGGTATCTGCGTGTGTATATCGATAAAGACGGCGGCGTGAATATTGATGACTGCGAACTGGTGAGCCGTGCGCTGGAAGCGAAGCTGGATGAAAAAGATCCCATCGAACAGGCGTATATTTTGGAAGTAAGTTCTCCCGGTATCGACAGACCTCTGAAAAAAGAGGCGGATTTCGTAAAATATCAGGGGGAGATCATCGATGTAAAGCTGTATAAGGCAGTAAACGGCAGCAAGCAGTATCAGGGTAAGCTGCTGGGTCTGGAAAATGGCGTACTTTCCATCGAAGAAGAAAATGGCAATGTAGTAACATTTGAACACAAAGATACAGCCAGCGTAAGACTGGCAGTGATCTTCTAAATAAGAGGGAGGAATCTGGAAAATGGATAGTAAGGAATTTTTGACCGCATTGGAACTGGTTGCAAAAGAAAAAGGCATCGATAAGGAGCTCATTTTTGAAGCGATCGAAGCATCTCTGGTTTCTGCTTGTAAGAAACACTTTGGCACAAGCCAGAATATCAAAGTAGACATGAACAGAGAAACCGGCGAAGTAAAATGTTTCACACAGAAAACAATTGTAGAAACAGTAGAAGATCCTCAGCTGGAAATGTCTTTGGAAATGGCAAGAATTGCAAACCCCAACTATGTGGTTGGTGACATTGTAGATATTGAAGTAACACCCAAAAACTTTGGCAGAATTTCCGCCCAGACAGCAAAACAGGTGGTTGTACAGAAATTCCGCGAAGCAGAAAGAGAAATCCTGTTCAATCAGTACATCACAAAAGAACGTGAAGTGGTAACTGCTATCGTTCAGAGAAAAGAACGCAGAAACGTGATCGTGCAGATGGGCAAGATCGATGCAGTGCTGGCTGCAAATGAACAGATCCCCGGCGAACAGTATAACTTCATGGATCGCGTGAAAGTATACGTTCTGGAAGTGAAACAGACAACAAAAGGCCCTCAGATCTTTGTTTCCAGAACACATCCCGAACTGGTAAAACGTCTCTTCGAACAGGAAGTGCCCGAAGTACATGACGGTACTGTTGAAATCAAGAGCATTGCCAGAGAAGCCGGCAGCAGAACAAAAATCGCTGTTTACTCCAAAAATGAAAATGTGGATGCATTGGGTGCATGCGTAGGTCAGAATGGTTACAGAGTCAATGTGATCGTAAACGAACTGGGCGGCGAAAAGATCGACGTCATCAACTGGTCTGAAGATCCCAGAGAATTCATCGCTGCAGCTCTGAGCCCTTCCAAGGTTTTGGAAGTAAAATTGAACGAAGCAGAACAGAGTGCGAAAATCGTTGTTCCCGACCATCAGCTGTCTCTGGCGATCGGTAAAGAAGGCCAGAACGCAAGACTGTCTGCAAAACTGACAGGCTGGAGAATTGACATCAAGAGCGAAACACAGGCAAGAGAAACAAACTTCCTGGCTGATGAAGAACCCGCTGCAGAAGAAGTGGAAGTTGCAGAAGCAGCAGAAGAAATGGATGCTCTGGAAGCAATCGATGCAATCGAAACTGCAGAAGAAGCAGTAGAAGAATAAGAAGGTGAGAGCGTATGAAGCAGAGAAAAGTACCTCTCAGAAAATGCACCGGTTGTCAGGAAATGAAAAATAAAAAAGAACTGATCCGTATTGTCAGAAATGATGAAGGAGAGTTTTCTTTAGACCGCACAGGCAAGAAGCCCGGCCGTGGCGCATATATTTGTCCCAATGGGGATTGTCTGGCGAAAGCACAAAAATCCAAAGGGCTGGAACGTTCCTTTAAGGCACCTGTGCCCAAGGAAGTGTATGAACAGCTGCTGAAAGAACTGGAGGAAGAAACGAATGTATAAATTCCTTTCCCTTCTGGGCCTTTGCAAACGGGCAGGCAAACTGGCTGCAGGCGAAGTGGCAGCTGAACAGGCGGTGCGCGGCAATAAAGCGTATCTCCTGATCTTATCGGAGGATGCCTCCAAAAATACAAAGAAGAAATTTAGAAATTCCGCAGCTTACTATGAATTGCCCTTGGCAGAGATCGGAGCCAAGGAAGAACTGGGCAGAGCCATTGGTACAGATATGCGCTCCATCATCGCAATCACGGAAGAAGGCTTTGCGAAAAAACTGAAACAGCTGGCGGATGATATCATAGAGAATAGAACGAAGGTCGGTGAAGACTGATCATCGAGAAAGACGAGGTGTTGTGGAATGTCCAAGATTCGTATTTATGAACTGGCAAAGCAGCTGAATGTTGCAAATAAAGATCTGATGGAAAAAATTCACAGTGTTGGTATCGAAGCAAAGAGCCATATGGGTATGCTGACAGAAGAAGAAGCAGCCAAGGTAACAGCACTGTATCAACCGAAAAAAGAAGAACCCAAAAAAGAAGAGCCCAAGAAGGAAGCACCCAAAAAAGATGCGCCCAAACAGCAGGCACCCAAGAAAGATGCACCCAAACAGGACGGTCAGAAAAAAGACCAGAAACAGGGCGGCAATAAACCTGCACAGAGACAGGATAACAGAAACGACAACAGACAGGGTAAATCCCAGCAGCAGAACAACCAGAAACAGGGTGGTCAGCAGCAGGGCAAAGGCCAGAATAAAGAGAACAACAAGGGTAAAGATAAAAAGGGCAACAAAAACGGTCAGAAAGTGAAAGAAAATCCCATGGAACGCAGACGCCGCGAAATGGAAGAAGAAGCAGCACTGATGGCAGAACTGGCAGCTCTGGAAGCAGCAGAAGCGGCTGCAAACGCTGATCCTGAAATCAAATATATCCCCGAATCCATCACTGTAAAAGAACTGGCAGAGGTTCTGGGGAAAAAAGGTTCTGATCTGGTAATGAACCTGATGAAAAAAGGCAAAATGCTGGCGATCAATGCAACACTGGACTTCGATACAGCTGCAACAATTGCAGAAGAATACAACGTGATTCTGGAACTGGAAGAAGAAAAAGACATCATGGAAGAAGCTTTCGGGACAGAAGAGGAAGAAGACGAATCCAAACTGGAAGAAAGACCTCCCGTTGTTGTTGTAATGGGTCATGTTGACCATGGTAAAACATCCCTGCTGGATGCCATCCGTCATGCCAACGTAACAAAAGGCGAAGCCGGCGGTATCACACAGCATATCGGTGCTTACACAGTACAGATCGATGGCAAACCCATCACTTTCCTGGATACACCCGGTCACGAAGCCTTCACAGCAATGCGTATGCGTGGCGCACAGGTAACAGATATCGCCATTCTGGTCGTAGCTGCCGATGACGGTGTTATGCCCCAGACCATCGAAGCCATCAACCATGCGAAAGCAGCTGGTGTTGAAATCATTGTTGCCATCAACAAAATGGATAAACCTTCTGCAAACCCTGACAGAGTAAAACAGGAACTGACAGAATACGGTCTGCTGGCAGAAGATTGGGGCGGCACAACCGTATGTGTACCTGTTTCTGCTCGTTCCAAAGAAGGCATCGATAACCTGCTGGAAATGATCATCCTGACAGCAGAAATGAAAGAACTGAAAGCAAACCCCAACAAAAAAGCAAGAGGTGCCATCATCGAAGCACAGCTGGACAAAGGCCGCGGCCCCGTTGCAACGGTTCTGGTACAGAGCGGTACCCTGCGTGTGGGTGACCCCGTCGTGGCAGGTCCTGCTTATGGTAAAATCAGAGCCATGACCGATGACAAGGGCAGAAGAGTAAAAGTTGCTGGTCCTTCCACACCTGTAGAAATTCTGGGTCTGTCCGAAGTTCCCGCTGCCGGTGACACATTCTATGTGGCAGCAAACGAAAAACAGGCAAGACAGCTGGCAGAAAGCGTAATCGCGAAAAACAGAGAAACACTGATCAGCCAGACACCTCAGAAAGTATCTCTGGATGATCTGTTCAGCCAGATTCAGAGCGGTAACATGAAAGAACTGGGCATCATCGTAAAAGCAGACGTACAGGGCTCCGTGGAAGCCGTTCGTCAGTCTCTGGAAAAACTGACAAATGACGAAGTACGCGTTCGCGTGATCCACGGCGGTGTTGGTGCGGTAACAGAAAGTGACGTTCTGTTGGCTTCCGCTTCCAATGCCATTATCATCGGCTTCAACGTTCGTCCTGAACCCGCTGCAAAAGCATTTGCTGACGAAGAAAAAGTTGACGTTCGTCTGTACCGTGTTATCTATAACGCCATCGAAGATATTCAGGCTGCCATGAAAGGTATGCTGGACCCTGTTTACGAAGAAAAAGTTCTGGGTCATGCGGAAGTTCGTCAGACCTTCAAAGCTTCCGGCGTTGGTACCATCGCAGGTTCTTATGTAAAAGACGGTAAGATCGTTCGTAACTGTCAGGTTCGTATCGTTCGTGACGGTATCGTTGTTTACGAAGGCGAACTGGAATCCCTGAAACGTTTCAAAGACGACGTAAAAGAAGTTGCACTGGGCTATGAATGTGGTCTGGTATTCAAAAAATTCAATGATGTAAAAGAAGGCGACTGGGTAGAAGCATTCACAATGGTGGAAGTACCCCGCTAAGATATAGGTGAAAAGTATGAAAACAAATAACAGACTTTCCCGTATCAATGACGAAATCATGAAGGAACTGTCTCAGATCATCCGAGCAGAACTGAAAGATCCCCGCATTGGTGCGATGACAAGCGTGATCCGTGTGGAAACAACACAGGACCTGAAATATGCAAAGGTTTTTGTTTCCGTACTGGGTAACGAAAAAGACAAGGAAAATGTAATGAAAGGGCTGCAGAACGCCGGTGGTTTCATCCGTCGTCTGATCGCCCAGAGAATCAATCTGCGCTACACACCTGAATTCAGATTCAAGCTGGATGAATCCGCAGAATATGCCATCCATATGGATCAGCTGTTCAGCCAGATTGCAAAGGAAAAAGAAGAGAGAGATGCTGAATGAGGAAAGCAAATGACTCTTTTGAGAAAATCATGGAATGGATCCTGTCAGCCGATACCATCGCGCTGGCAGGCCACCTGAATCCTGATGGGGATGCCATCGGTGCCTGTTTGGCTCTGGGCGGTGCGTTGGAAAAGGCAGGAAAACAGGTACAGGTTATTCTGGAAAAATACGCGGACAAATACCATCTGATTCCCAATGGGCATCTGGTGGTTGCGGCGGAAAATGCAGAAGTACCTGCGCTGTTCATTGCGCTGGACTGCGGCGATGAAGGCAGGCTGGGGGCTGCTGCGGAAGTATTCCGAAAAGCGGCAAAGAAGATCAATATCGACCACCACGAAAGCAACACCTATTTTGGGGAACTGAATCATGTGGCGGCAGATGCATCTTCCACCAGTGAAATTATTTTTAACCTGCTGAAGGACAGATTGTCTATGACGGCTGCGGAAGCGGCCGGTCTATATGCGGGGCTGATCTATGATACAGGCGGCTTCCGTCATACCTCCACATCCCCCGAAACGATGAAAATTGCAGGGGAATTGATGGGGTATGGGATTCCTTTTACAGCTATTTACAACCGATTTTTCGATAGCCGCAGTTTTTCTGAACTGAAAATCATGGGAAAGGCTCTGGACAATGCGGAAATTCTTTTTGATGGTCAGGTAGTCGTTTCCACCATCACCACAGCGGAAATCGAAGCATTGGGCGGCAGCAATAAGGAACTGGATGCCATCATCAATTTTTTGAAGGGTGTATTGGGGACAAAAGTAGCATGTTTCTTCTATGAAAAGACAGAAACAGATGTAAAGGGAAGTTTCCGCGGCAATGACGGCTATGATGTATGCGCGCTGGCGCAGAAATTCGGCGGCGGCGGTCATGTGAAAGCGGCGGGCTGTACCATCACTGCACCCATTGCAGAAGCAAAGGCAATGGTGCTTGAAGAAGTAGAAAAAATGTTATAAAGGAGGATTTCCTTTTGGACGGCATTTTTAATATATATAAAGAAAAAGGCTTTACTTCCCATGATGTGGTGGCCATTGTCAGACGCACCATCCACATGAAGAAGGTAGGCCATACAGGAACCTTAGACCCCGATGCGGAGGGCGTTCTGCCTGTCTGCGTGGGCAAGGCCACAAAGCTTTCTGATGTCATCATGGATGGCAGAAAAAGCTATCGTGCCATGCTGAGACTGGGGATCACCACTACCACAGAGGATGCTTCCGGCGAAGTGCTGGAAACGAAGGAAGTGGAGTACAACGAAGACAGAATTCGTGAAGTGGTGGCTTCTTTCATCGGTAAACTGGAACAGGTGCCTCCCATGTATTCCGCGGTAAAGGTCAATGGGAAAAAGCTTTATGAACTGGCCAGAGAAGGTAAGGAAATTCAGCGTAAATCCCGTACCATCGAGGTGTATGACATTCGTATTCGTCAGTTCCTGCCCCCTGACAGGGTAGAGATTGATGTGGACTGCTCCAAAGGCACATATATCCGTACCCTTTGCGCCGATATTGGGAAAAGATTGGGCTGTGGCGGTCATATGGCGGAACTCTTGCGCACGGCAACAGGCGCATTTTCTCTGGAAAACGCCATCAAACTGGATGAATTGAAATCCCTTGCAGAACAGGAAAAGGTGGAAGAAGCCCTGCTTACCATGGAAGAAGCCCTGAAAGACTTCCCTGTGGTAAAGGTCTCTGAAAAATCTCAGAAATTCCTGTATAACGGCGGCAAGATTCAGGAGAGATTCTTTACGGAAAAACCTGCGTCCTCTCAGGAGGGGGATATCGTGGTTGTTTATGACCATGAAAATAACCTTGTGGGACTGTATGAAATCAAAAAAGACGAGAACTATTTCATTAAACCATACAAGATGCTGGTATAAAGCGTTGACAAGCGGCTGAACGTATTTGCAAACATGTTTGAAAATACGTTCAGACATTTGACAACCTAAGGACATGAGGAAAGCGAAGCTTTACGAATGGCAATAGCGGATGCGAAGCAGACGTTTTTATGCCAGCATAAAAAGTAAGGAGTAAGAAAATGGAACATATTACTGACACGCGAATCGAACAAAGCCAGCCTACAGCGGTAACGTTGGGCAACTTTGACGGCCTGCATCTGGGCCATCGTTCGCTGATCAATCTGACAAAGCAGTTTGCGGAGGAACATGGCCTGAAAAGCGTTGTGTTCACATTCTCTCCCCATCCCATGCTTGTCTTCAAGAAAAAAGACGATTTTGCCCTGATCATGGCTCCAGATGAAAAGAAATTTCAGATGGAACAAATGGGCATTGATACTTATATCGAATATCCTTTTGATGCGGAATTTGCAGCCATGAGCCCGGAAGATTTCGCTGTGAAACTGATTTTCGAAAAACTGAACTGTCAGGTGCTGGTGGTAGGGGAAGATTATCACTTTGGCAAGGGGGCAGCAGGCAACTATGAGATGCTGAAGGAGCTGGGGGCGGAAAGAGGCATCATGGTCATCGGTGTGCCTAAGGTGTTGCATGAAGAAGAACGCGTCAGCTCCTCTCGTATTCGCAAATGCCTGATCCAAAAGGATTTGGAGGAGGCAAACCAGATGCTGACTGTGCCTTACTTCATTCTGGGAACCGTAAAAGAAGGGAAAAAGCTGGGCAGAACCATCGGGTTCCCTACGGTGAATATCGAAGCACATCCCCTGAAACTGTTTCCACCCAATGGTGTATATGCCACAAAAACGCTGTATAAGGGAAAATATTATTACGGTGTGACAAACATTGGTAAAAACCCTACGGTGAACGGCACAGTGAAGATCGTGGAAACCTATCTTCTGGATTTTAATGAGATGATTTATGGCGAAGAACTGCAGACATTTTTCTATAAATTTTTGCGCAGCGAAGAAAAATTCCCCAGCGTGGAAGAACTGCAAAGACAGATCGGCATCAATGCGGAACAGGCAAGGGAATACTTTGCTTCCGAAGAATACGAACACTGGAAAAGTGAGCAGGAATAAATAAAAACAGAGCTGATTTTCCGAACAGAAAAAATGACGGAAAAGGACACTGTTTCATCATGGAAAGACAAATGCAGAAAACCTTTATTTTGCAAGGAAAAAGAAAGAAAAAATCAAGAATTTTCCTTGCAAAGTTAGGGCCTGTATGGTAATATACTAATGTTGTAAAACCAAGACTCAGTTTTCGGACACCTCGACCATTACTTAGTCTTTGGCGATTTACAGAAAAAGAAAGTAAAAAGTTTTAGGAGGAAAAAACAATGACAAACGCAATCAACAAACAGGAAATCATCGCAAAATACGGCAGAACACCTAACGACACAGGTTCTCCCGAAGTACAGATCGCTCTCTTGACAGCAAGAATCGTTCTGCTGACAGACCACCTGAAAATGCACAAAAAAGATCACCACTCCAGACGTGGTCTGCTGAAAATGGTTGGTCAGAGAAGAGGCCTGCTGAACTACCTGAAAGAAATCGATATCGAAAGATACCGTGCAATCGTAGCAGAACTGGGTCTGAGAAAGTAATTCACAGATGATAACGAGAAGAGGGGACGGTAAAATCCCCTCTTTTCTTCTATCAAAGTAAAAGTAACCAGAAGGCGCACTATAGATTTCCAGCTTTGCGCATAAGGACAAGCTTTGTGGGCAAAGCTGAAGATCTATGGTGCAGACAAACGACATTCAAGAAAAGGAGAATGAACATGTTTAGAAGCTATTCCATGGAACTGGCTGGCAGAACACTGACAGCTGAAATCGGCAGAGTAGCAGAACAGGCAAACGGCGCAGCTCTGATGCGTTACGGCGATACAACTGTTCTGGTAACTGCAACCGCATCCGACAAACCCAGAGATGGTATCGATTTCTTCCCTCTGTCCATCGACTACGAAGAAAGACTGTACTCCGTTGGTAAAATCCCCGGCGGTTTCATCAAAAGAGAAGGCAGACCTTCCGAAAAAGCAGTGCTGACAGCAAGATGTATCGACAGACCTCTGCGTCCTCTGTTTCCCAAAGATTACAGAAACGATGTTGCCATCGTTGCAACCGTAATGTCCGTGGATCAGGACTGCTCTCCCGAAGTACTGGCAATGATCGGTGCTTCTCTGGCCCTGAATATTTCCGATATCCCCTTCACAGACCCCGTTTCTTCCGTAAACATCGGTTACTGTGATGGTCAGCTGGTTGTAAACCCTACAGCAGCACAGAGAGAAACAACAAAACTGAACCTGACAGTATCTTCCAAAGAAGATAAGGTTATGATGATCGAAGCAGGTGCTGACGAAATCCCCGATGCACTGATGATGGAAGCAATCCATCTGGCGTTTGATACAAACCTGGAAGTTGCGAAATGGATCAAAGAAATCACAGCAAAAGAAGGGAAGGAAAAAGCTCCTTACACAGAATATGTGATTCCCGAAGATGCATATCAGCTGGTAACAGGCTTCATCACAGATGCAAGAATGGAAGACGCTGTATTCGCGGAACTGAAGCAGGACAGAGATGCGAAGATCAAAGCGGTTACAGAAGAAGTAACAGAAGCCCTGACAGAACAGCTGACAGAAATGATGGGGGAAGAAGAAAACATCCCTCAGCTGATCGCGGATATCATTTATAAATTCCAGAAAATGACAGTGAGAAGAATGATTCTGAGAGATCACAAACGTCCCGATGGCCGCGGTATCGAAGAAATCAGAAAACTGTCTGCAGAAGTTGACGTACTGCCTCGTGTACACGGTTCTGCACTGTTTAGCAGAGGTCAGACACAGGCTCTGACAGTAACAACGCTGGGCGCAATTTCCGAAGGTCAGCGTCTGGATGGTCTGGATACCAATGAAACAGGTAAGAGATATATCCACCACTACAATTTCCCCGGCTATTCCGTAGGGGAAGCAAAAACTTCCAGAGGCCCCGGCAGACGTGAAATCGGCCACGGCGCACTGGGCGAAAGAGCATTGCTGCCCGTTATCCCCAGCGAAGAAGAATTCCCTTACTCCATCCGTCTGGTTTCCGATATTCTGTCTTCCAACGGTTCCACATCTCAGGCTTCCATCTGTGGCTCCACACTGTCCCTGATGGCTGCAGGTGTACCCATCAAACGTCCCGTTGCGGGTATCTCCGTTGGTCTGGTAACAGGCGACAGCGATGATGACTTCATCGAAATCACAGACATTCAGGGCGTAGAAGACTTCTTCGGCGACATGGACTTTAAAGTAGCAGGTACTTCCGAAGGTATCACAGCAATTCAGATGGATATGAAGATCCATGGGCTGACATTCCCTATGATCGAACAGGCTTTTGCACAGACAGGCAGAGCAAGAGACTACATTCTGAATGAAGTTATGCTGAAAGCAATCGCAGAACCCAGAAAAGAACTGTCTCCTTATGCTCCTAAGATCGCTCAGATGCAGATCGATGTTGAAAAGATCGCAGAAGTGATCGGTGCAAGAGGTAAGGTTATCAAGAAGATCGTGGAAGAAACAGGCTGTGAAATCGATACAGAAGATGACGGCACAATTTACATCAAGGGTGTAGATCCCGCCGGCATCCAGAGAGCAAAAGATATGATCACAGCAATCGTTTCCGATCCCGAACCCGGCACAATCTACCACGGTACAGTAACAAGACTGATGGCTTTCGGTGCATTCGTTGAAATCGCACCCGGCAAAGAAGGTCTGGTTCATATCTCCAAAATTTCCAACAAACGTGTTGCGAAGGTAGAAGATGTTCTGGCAGTTGGCGACAAAGTTGCTGTGAAGCTGATGGAAATCGACAAACAGGGCAGACTGAACTTCTCCATGAAGGATGCAGTTGAAACAGAAGAACACAAAGAAGAAGCATAATTCTGAAAAAGGCAGGCAGGGGCTGTTTGCAGGTGAGAGCCTGTAAACTCTCCTGCCTTTTTTATAGTTATGAAAATGATTTCGGAGCAAATGGAGTAGACTGTAAGGCTGCTTCCCCCTTCAGGGCATAAGAGTAAAACGAAGTCTGAATAAAAGTTGAAATTTATCCAATGATAGAAACAGAAATCTGATTTAGGAGAGATGTTATGGTCACCATCAGAACACTGGACAACGGCATAAAAGTGGCATTGGAATCCATTTCCTATGTGCGGAGCATTTCTTTTGGTATCTGGGTGAAAAACGGCACCAGAAATGAACTGCCTCAGGAAAACGGTGTATCCCATTATATCGAACATATGATGTTTAAAGGTACGGAAAACCGTACGGCAAGGCAGATCGCAGAAGAAATGGATGCTCTGGGCGGGCAGATCAATGCCTACACCACAAAGGAATATACCTGTTATCATACCCGCGTGCTGGACAAGCACATTGATCAGGCACTGGATGTGATGAGCGATATGCTTCTCCATCCCTTGATGGCGGAGGAGGATGTGCAGAAGGAGCGCAACGTTATTACAGAGGAAATCTATATGTATGACGATGCTCCGGAAGAGCTGGTGCATGATGCCCTGCAGGATGCTATCTGGCGGGAAAGCTCTTTGGGTATGCCTATTTTGGGAACAGAAGAAACCATTGGTGCTTTCGATGCCGCTTTCATCCGTTCTTATTATGAAAAGAACTACCAGCCCGACAATATCGTCCTTTCGGTGGCGGGTAATTTTGAAATGGAAGAAATGGTATCCAAGCTGAACGAAAAACTGGGGCAGTGGAAGAGAGAAACGCCATATGAACCCTATGACACAAAGGGCGGCTATCATATTTCCTATGTGGAAAAGGAAAAGGATGTGGAGCAGGTGCATACCTGTATCGCTTTCCCTGCTTTTGAGAGAGAGCATCCCATGAAATATGCCATGGCGATTTTCAATACCCTTTTCGGCGGCGGCATGAGTTCCCGTCTGTTTCAGAAGATCAGAGAGGAGCATGGGCTGACTTATTCCATCTACAGCTATACTACGGCTTTTGCGGACAGCGGTATTTTTACCATCTGCGCCAGTATGAATCCCAGTCAGGCGGAAAAGGTATATGAGCTGATTGCAGAGGAAATCCGTGAGGTGAAAAAAGAGGCTTTCCCCGAAAAGCTGATCGAAGTGACGAAGGAGCAGATGATCTCCAACTTTATTATCGGTACAGAAAGCACATTGAACCGCATGAATTCCGCAGGGGCATCCCTGATGCTGCGTGGGCGTGTGCAGGAGCCGGAGGAAGTCATTGCAAAGATCGAAGCGGTCACAGCAGAGGATGTGCTGGAGGCGGCAAGAATGGTGCTGGACTTTGCAAACCTCAGTTATTCTGCCGTGGGTAACCTGAAAGGGAATGACTTTGGTGCATTGGTGAAGAAGGCTTTTTCTTAAAAAAGATTCATAAAAGGGGATTTCTTAGGGATACTAAAAACGTATCTATCAAAAAAAGGAGGAATCCCTTATGAAATGGACGAATATTATTGCGCTGACACTGGTCATCGTGGGTGCCCTGAACTGGGGGCTGATCGGTTTTTTGAATTTCGATCTGGTCACCACACTGTTTAACGGCAGTTTGTTCTGGGTGGCAAGGGTGATTTTTGCTTTGGTTGGTCTGGCAGGGGTGTGGTGCCTGACCATGTACCATGCAGTCGGTCAGGAAGATCAGCTGCGTATGAGCAAACAATAAATACAGAGGAAAAAACGGGCGAAATGCCCGTGATACATAAGAAAGCGGAGAAAAAAGTCTTTCGGTAGTATCGTTGTCTGGACCGCTTGCAGGAACAGGCAAGCGATAGGGCGAAAGTTAATTTGCGGAGCAAATATGTGAATAAGCTGAAGGCTTATGAACATTTTTTCTTACATAGTAAACAACAAGAAGGGAGTGGGCGACATGCGTTTTACAAAAATGCAGGGCTGCGGCAATGACTATATCTACATAAATTGTTTTGAAGAAAAGGTAGAAAATCCAGAGAAACTGGCGATTGCCATGAGCGAACGTCATTTTGGTGTAGGTTCTGACGGTCTGGTACTGATTATGCCCTCTGAAACAGGCGATTTCCGTATGCGTATGTTTAATCTGGATGGTTCCGAAGGGAAGATGTGCGGGAATGCTTCCCGTTGTGTGGGCAAATATGTTTATGAAAGAGGTCTGACTGATAAAACGCTGGTGGCACTGGAAACATTGGGCGGTATGAAATATCTGGATCTGCATGTGAAAGACGGTATCGTGGAATCTGTAACGGTGGATATGGGCGAACCCATTCTGGAAGCGGCAGAAATTCCCGTAATCAGTGGAAAATCTCCTGTAATCGGTGAAAAAGTGCAGATTCTGGACAGGGAATTTGAGTATACCTGCGTATCCATGGGAAATCCCCATGCGGTAACATTTGTAGACAATGTAAAGGATTTCCCTCTGGAAACTTACGGCAAGGTATCTGAATGTCACCCCATGTTCCCTGAAAGAGTGAATACAGAGATTGTGGAAGTGATTGATGAAAGCCATGTGAAAATGCGTGTATGGGAACGTGGCAGCGGGGAAACATGGGCTTGCGGCACCGGTGCCTGTGCAACAGCCGTTGCCTGTCATCTGAATGGCAAAACCGGCAGAAAAGTGGATGTGGAATTGATCGGCGGTACATTGACCATCGAATGGAGAGAAGAAGACAATCATGTTTACATGACTGGCCCTGCGGAATTCTCCTTTGATGGCGTATGGCTGCAGGAGGTATGATATGGCGAAAGAATTACATGAATTGAATGATCTGGAGGAAAGAGTCATTCTGGTAGCCGTGGAAATGGACGACAGGCACAGCCGTTCTGCCATGGAAACAGAAGCCTGTCTGGATGAACTGGAGGAATTGATTAAAACCGCGGGGGCAACAGCCGTTGCCCGTACCATCCAGAAAAGAGAACGCATCCATCCCGGTCATTATCTGGGTACCGGTAAGATCGAAGAGCTGAAAACTATGCTGGCGGCCTATGATGCCACCGGTATCGTCTGTGATGATGAACTTTCTCCCGCCCAGATGAAGAATCTGGAACAGATGCTGGGCACAAAGGTCATGGACAGAACCATGGTCATTCTGGATATCTTTGCGGCAAGGGCATTGTCCGGCGAAGGGAAGATTCAGGTAGAACTGGCACAGCTGAAATACAGACTGTCCCGTCTGGTGGGGATTGGCGCATCCATGTCCCGTCTGGGCGGCGGCATCGGCACCAGAGGCCCCGGGGAAACAAAACTGGAAACGGACAGAAGATATATCAAGGAACGCATCGCAGAGCTGAACCGAGAAGCCCAGGATATCCGTACCCATCGGGAGCTGCTGCGGAATCAGAGAAGCAAGAAGGGCACACCTGTCATTTCTCTGGTGGGCTATACCAATGCAGGCAAATCTACCATCCTGAACTATCTGTCTGATGCAGGGGTTCTGGCAGAAAATAAGCTTTTCGCCACATTGGATACCACCACCAGAAAGGTGGAACTGCCCGGCGGTTCTGAAATTTTCCTGACAGATACGGTAGGTTTCATCCAGAAACTGCCCCATCATCTGGTGCAGGCCTTCCGTGCCACACTGGAGGAACTGCAGTATGCAGATATTCTGCTCCATGTGGTGGATGCGTCCAATCCCAACCGGGCGGATCATATGAAAGTGGTTTATGAAACACTGAAATCTCTGGGATGCGAAAATACACCCGTCATTACGGTATTCAACAAAATGGATAATGATGTGGAACTGCCTCTGCCCATGGATACTATGGCAAGGGATATCGTACAGGTATCTGCTTGGAAGGGTGACGGCATGGATCTTCTGCTGGAACGCATCGAAAAGCTGCTGCAGAGCTTCCGAAAATCCATGACAGCACTGGTGCCTTATACAGAAGGCAGCCTGATCGGCTGGGTACATGGCAGATGTGAGATCATTCGGGAAGAACATACGGTGGAAGGCGTTCTGCTGGAGGTCTATGTGGATGAGGAATCTGCCAACAGACTGGCAAAATTCAAAATGGAAGAATAAGAAAAAGCCTTAAGGAACATTGAAGTGAACCCAAAAAGTTAGACAATTTTTAACTTTATATTGATCAAGCAGCTAATAGGGCTTGTTGTCTGTGAATTGCAGGCGGCAAGCCCTTTAACTTTGCTTTGATACGTCGATTATTATAATAATCCAGATATTCGATCAACTCCTGTTTGAAATGATTCATTGATTCAAACTCCTGAAGATAAAACAACTCTGTTTTCAGTAAACCAAAGAAGTTTTCCATTACGGCATTGTCCAGACAATTGCCCTTACGACTCATACTCTGGCGAATCCCTTTCCGTTGAAGCATTCTTTGGTACTGTTTATGCTGATAATGCCATCCTTGATCTGAATGAAGGATCAGATTTGTATTATCAGGGATCTTTTCAAAAGCTTGATTCAGCATCGTCGTTACCATTTCTAAAACAGGACGTTCAAAAATTGTATAGCTGATCAGATCTCGGCTGTGTAAATCGAGAATCGGGGATAAATATATTTTTTCGCCAAACAGGTTGAACTCCGTCACATCTGTTACCCACTTTTCATTTGGTTTTTCAGCTTCAAATTCTCTGTTTAATAAATTCGGTGCGATTCTGCCGATTTCACCTTTGTAAGAACGATATTTTTTCATTCTGACATGACAAACTAAGCCCAGTTCTTTCATCAATTTCCGGACTGTCTTATGATTCAGATGAATTTTACGCTTGTGCAATTCAGCAGTAATGCGACGATAACCATATCTACCTTTATTTTCATGATAGATAGCAGTAATTTCACTTTTGGCAACCTCATATTTATCTGTCTGATTTAATTTTTTTAGGTGATAATAGAATGTTGCACGTGGTAAATGAGCGATTGAAAGAAGAAGTGATAAAGAATGATGTCCCCTTAGTTCTTGAACCACCATCACTTTCTGCGCTGGCGTCGCTCGTCTTCCAGAACTAAGGCGTGTAATTTTTTTAAGTATTCGTTTTCTGCACGCAGCCGTTGTACTTCAGCTAATAAATCTTCTTCAATCTCTTTTGGAATTTTTCGAGGACGTCCAGTACTTTTTCTTCCTCGCCGTTCAATAGAAAAAGCATCTGGTCCTTCTTCCAGATAAATGCGTTCCCAGTTCTGGATTCTATGGTAATCACATACATCGAATTTTCGTGCTGTTTCACTATATCCCAGTTTTTCTTCAATCATAGTTTCGATTACCATTTTTTTAAATTCTGCTGTATAGCGTTTGTTTGGTACTCCTTTTGGCATAAAAACACCCCACTTGTTAGATTAGTATATCATACTGTCTAACAAATGGGGTTCAGTTCACATACCTTAAGGCTTAATTTTATGTTTGTGGAAGTTCTTTTTTCGGCATCTTTTTTAAAACGGGAAGGATGGCAAGGGTCAGCGGCGTCAGAGAACCGATCCATGCCAGCGGATTGGCGATACAGGTGCCTGCATAGCCGATGACAGAGGTCAGGGCAATGGCGGCAATGCTTCGCATCACCAGTTCCGCAAGACCTGCTACAGTAGGAACAAAGCTGTAGCCCAGTCCCTGCAGAGAATAGCGGAATACAAACAGCAGACCAAGAAGGGGATAACAGACCCCATTGATGATGAGAAATTCGTGGGAAAGGGCGATGGCTTTGTCATCTCCCTGCAGGAACAAAGCGGAAAGTGCATCACCAAAGCAAACATCAATAATACCGATACCGATGGCAAAGATCACGGAAATGATGCAGCACTGGAAGATCCCCTGACGAATACGATGGGGTTTGTTTGCGCCATGGTTCTGGCCAACGTAAGTTGCCATGGCGATACCAAAGGACATCAGCGGCAGTACCCCAAAGTTATCCAGCTTCAAAGCGGCCGTATAAGCGGCAATTTCTGTTGTACCCAGCGTATTGAGGGCAAACTGCACCACAATGGTACCAAGGGCAATGATGGAGGACTGAAAGCCCATAGGCAGACCTAATCGCAGGTGCTGTTTCCAGTCGGCAGCGGTGCATTTGAAATGACGCTTGCTGATACAAAGCACAGGTACCTTCCATTTCACATAGGCAACGCAGAGCAGTCCGGAAAGGAACTGCGCCAGAATGGTGGCGTAACCGGCACCTTCCGCGCCCATGCCGATGCCCAGAATGAAAGCATAGTCCAGAAGGATATTCAAAACACAGGCAATGATGAGAAAGAGAAGCGGGCTGATGCTGTCCCCTACGGCACGCATGATATTGCTCATCAGATTGAACAGCATACAGGAGACTGTGCCTGCTACGATGACGATAAAATAGCGGTAAGCATCATCAAAAATCTCTGCAGGGGTACGCAGCAGCATCAGCATGGGCTTTGTGCCGAGAACACCGACCAATGTCAGCACGAAAGTAATGATGATACTGATGAGGGTGGAAACGGCAAAGCTGTGCTTTACACCTTCCTCATCCTGAGCACCGAAACGCTGGGCGGTGGCGATGGACATGCCGGCCGTGGCCCCTGTGGCAAAGCCGAGGATCAGAAACATCAGACCGCCGGTGCAGCCAACGGCTGCAAGGGCATTGGAACCAAGGGTGCGCCCAACGATGAAGGCATCAGCCATATTATAAAACTGCTGGAACAGATTTCCGATCAGAAGAGGAATGGAGAAGGATAAAATTTGCTTGGCAGGAGAGCCAATTGTCATATCTTTTGCCATAAATACACCAACTTTCGATGAAAATATCTTTTGTAAAAAAATAAGAAAGACCAAGGTATGAACCTTGGTCTGAAAAGTGAGTCACCCGGGACTCGAACCCGGGACACCTGGATTAAAAGTCCAGTGCTCTACCGACTGAGCTAGTGACCCATAACAAAAAATAGTATAAAGGATAATAAAACTTTTGTCAACGCATTTTTAGCATTTTTTTAAAATATTTTGTAAAGCTTTTTTGATTGAAAAATGTTAAGAAAAATGTAAGGATTGAAATCTCCATTTTCTCACCTGAACGTGGTATGATAGAAGTGGAAAATAATGAAAAACGTCGCATTTTGTTATAACAGCATTGCGTCTATGCTATAATCAGGGAAGTAAAATGATCAAGGGGGTAAACATATGGAACAATGCAATATTTTGGTTTGCGATGATGATAAGAGCATCGTGGATGCCATTGAAATTTATCTGAAGCAGGAAGGCTATCATGTGATCAAAGCGTATAATGGTCTGGAGGCACTGCAGGCACTGGAAGAAAATGAGATCCATCTGATCCTGCTGGATATTATGATGCCTCAGATGGATGGGCTGCAGGCAACGGTGAAGATCAGAGAGAATCTGAATATCCCTATTATCATTCTTTCTGCAAAATCTGAGGATACAGATAAGATTCTCGGCTTGAATTTCGGTGCGGATGACTATATTACAAAGCCCTTTAATCCACTGGAATTGATGGCCCGTGTGAAAAGCCATATGCGTCGTTATACGGCTCTGGGCAGTATCGCAGAAAAGAACAATATCATTCGTATCGGCGGTATTGAACTGGATAAAGATGCCAAACAGGTAAAGGTGGAAGGAGAGCTGATCCGCCTGACTGCAACAGAGTATGGTATTCTCCAGCTTCTGATGGAAAATGCCGGAAAGGTCTTCTCTATTGACGAGATTTACGAAAAGGTATGGAATGAGCATTCCTTTGCACCGGAAAATACAGTTTCTGTGCATATTCGCCGTATTCGTGAAAAAATTGAGATCAATCCAAAGGAGCCCAGATATCTGAAGGTGGTGTGGGGTATTGGCTATAAAATCGAAAAAGTCTAAAGCGTTTCAGATGAAATGGAAGGCCATCGGCGTCCTCCTCTTTTTTGCCTGTGCCATATCCATCTTTTTTTGCGATGTGGTTGCAGTGAATATTTCCAAAGAATGGGACAAAGATGTCATCAATGCAGATACGGTTTATGATACACAGGAATTTCATGACTCCTTCAGCAAGGCGTTGGATCAGGCGGTTTTGGCAGAGATTCATTACCGCAATGAAGCGCGCATCGAAGCCGGCGAAACGGTGGACAGAGAGGAACTGATCAGTGGCTTTAAGCGTTATTACGGCATCATGGATGGGGTCATTACCGGCAATACGGAGATCAATGAAACCTATGACGGATTGGTTGTTTATGGTACGATTCCAGAAAGTCTGCAGGGAAATCTGAAAGAATATCAGGGGTTGGTGGAAAGTCGTCTGCCTTCTTATTATAAAATGTATATCCAGCGTCAGTTGGATGAATATAAAAGCAGTGTTCGGTATCTGGAAGAGATGAAAAACTTTCTTTACTATGTAGAGGATGAAAACGGAAATCTTGTTGGCGGTAATGCATCCAAGGGAGAGATTGGAGAGGCGGAACGTACGCTTGTACTTTCGGCAGGTTTCAGCAGCGACCATCTTGGGGATGCTTCTTATTATTTTGATGCATACAGCAATCCGGTTCTGGAAGAAAGCAACTATAAGTTTTACGGTGCCATCCGTGATCCGCTGCTGCCGGGGGATGTTTTTTATGATATGGGACAGGATTTCACCTATGCGAAGCAAAGTCTGCCTATTTTGTTTGCTATATTTTTCGTATCCCTTTTGGGTGCAGTTGTCTGTTTGATCCATCTGATCCGTGTAACAGGGCAGAAGGAACGCTATGGCAAGGTGCAGTTTATGGTTGTAGACCGTATTTATAACGAAGTACATTTTCTTCTGGTGTTCCTTTATGCCGTGGCAGCTGCTATGATAGCGACCGTATTGATTGAGACGATCCTGCAGGGAACGGTACAGTTCTGGAGCTATGTTTTTGCTACGATGCTGGGGGTATTGTATCTGTCGGCAGTCGCCATTGGCCTCAGTTATATTCTCTCTGTATCGAGACAGGTAAAGGACAGAAGCTTTTTCCGCAATACATGGATCTCTGCGTCTATTCGGAGAATGAGCGAACTTTTTACAGGAAAAACCTTCCGTGGCTGGATGGTTATCGTTATGCTGTGTTACGGCTTGGGTAACTGTGCCCTTATGGGGGCGGTTGTGTTGGCTCCGGCTTATGGATATGCCAGAATAGCAGTGCTTTTTGGCGCGGTATTGCTGCTGTTTAATGTGTTTTGTATGTATCTGTTTATCCGAGCCTTGCGCTCCCTGAAGGAGATCATGGTTTCTGTAAAAGAAAGTGCAAAGGGGAATTTCTCTTATGCTTTGGAGCTGAATAAAATTTCACCTTCTTTTCTGAACTTTGCGGAAGATGTGGCGAATATTCAGGAGGGCTTTAAAAATGCAGTAGATGACGCAGTCAAAGGGGAACGAATGAAAGCAGAACTGATTACGAATGTTTCCCACGACCTGAAAACACCGTTGACTTCCATTATTTCCTATGTGGATCTGTTGAAAAATGAGAATCTGGAAAACGAAAGGGCAGAAGCCTATGTAGAAGTACTTTACGAGAAGTCCTATCGCCTGAAACAGTTGATCGAAGATCTGATCGAAGCCAGCAAGGCTTCCAGCGGGAATCTGACCGTGGAAAAAATGCGGGTGGATTATAAACAGCTGACCCTGCAGGCTATGGGGGAAATGGAGGACAAGACCGATGCGGTAGGCTTGGCCTTCAAAGTAAGCTGCGCTGAACCTGTATTTATCAATGCGGATGGCGGCCATATGTGGCGCATTCTGGAAAACCTGCTTTCCAATGTCATAAAATATTCCATGCCAAATTCCCGCGTTTATGTGGATATTTTCAAAATGGATGGATATGGTGTGCTGGTGATGAAAAATATTTCCGCGGCTCCCATCGATTTTGATGAGACCAGACTGACAGAACGATTTGTCCGTGGGGACGAAAGCCGTACTACGGAAGGAAGTGGTCTGGGGCTTTCCATTACCCAGAGCCTTGCGGAAATTCAGGGGGGAACCTTTGGTATTCAGGTGGATGGAGATTTGTTTAAATCCATTGTCAGCATTCCCCTTTGGGTGGATGAAGAAGAGAATGAAAATGAGGAGGAATGAGGTATGGCAAAGTATAAAGGCGAAAAAGTCGATGACAGATTTGAAAAAATATATGAGCAGGGGAAAATGAATATAACGGAGATCTGGGTGGATCGGAAAACAGGTGTGCAGTATCTGTATCATGCTGCGGGTTATGGGGCCGGCATGACCCCTCTGTTGGATAAAGACGGTAAGCCTGCTATTTATGACCCCTATCAGTAAGAAATGAAATTACGCTCAGTAGGAAGCATACTGAGCGTTTTTCTTTTGGAAAATAGTTGCAGCGGCGGATTTTGCGGTGTATACTATCTCTTGTTAAAAATCAGGTGACAATCGGAGGAGATTTCCGTGATCAGAAAGTTTTACAGAAAATATCAGGATAAATTTGATAGAAGTGAAGATAATTTCCTGCATTTTACAGCATGGATGTGTGCCGGAATTGCCATTGGTTTTGTGGTCGGTCTGGTTGGCATTGCTTTCCATCTGCTGCTGGAATGGGCAACGGAATTTCGTATGGAACATCCGATGATCCTGTGGCTTTTGCCCCTGGGCGGTCTGGCGATTGTGCTGGCCTATCGTTTTGCGGGAATGGAAAAGGACAGAGGAACGAATTTCATTCTTGTGGCTGTGCGCTCCAATGAAGCGGTGACCATCAAAACAGCACCACTGATCTTTTTCAGCACCGTTGTGACCCACCTTCTGGGCGGCTCAGCCGGCAGGGAAGGAGCGGCGCTGCAGCTGGGTGGCAGTATTGCATCCAGCTTTGGACGCATGTGGGAATTGAATGAAAAAGAGGAACGAATCATGACCATGTGCGGTATGGCAGCCGGTTTTTCCGCTTTGTTCGGTACCCCTCTGACCTCCGTGGTTTTTGCCATGGAAGTCATTACCGTTGGTGTCATGCATTATTCAGCGATCGTGCCTTGTACTGTAGCGGCATTGGTTGCATCCGGTATGTCTCAGGCGATGGGGATTGCGCCTACAGCCTTTGCCATTGCCCATATTCCGGGAAAGATCATGATGGAAGTCAGCTGTGGGGTGGTGATTTTGGGGATCGCCTCTGCGTTAGTCAGTATCCTGTTCTGTATTGCCATGGAGCACACTTCCCATACATATCGAAAATATATTCAGAATCCTTTGCTTCGTGTATTTATCGGCGGCTGCATCGTGATCGCGCTGACCTATCTGGTAGGCTGCAGGGATTACAATGGTGCGGGGATGGATATCATCACCAACGCCCTGCACGGAGATGCCAAAGCGGAAGCCTTCCTGTTAAAGATTCTTTTTACAGCGTTGACGCTGGGGGCAGGCTATAAGGGCGGCGAAATTGTACCATCCTTCTTTATTGGGGCGACCTTTGGCTGTGTGGTAGGCCCGCTGATCGGTCTGCCTGCCGGATTTGCAGCAGCTCTGTGTATGGCAGCCGTGTTCTGTGGTGTAACGAATTGCCCTTTGGCATCTGTTATCTTGTGCATTGAATTATTCGGTTTTAAAGGAACCGGTTATTTTGCCCTCTGCTGCGGCATCAGCTACATGCTTTCCGGTTACTATGGCCTGTATTCCGAGCAGAAAATCATGTATTCCAAAGTACAGCCGGAATTTATCAATAAGAATGTGCATTAAGACAGCATGGGAAAATAAAAATGGCAGTGGTACGCTGTATACAATCACTGTATATTTTGAAATTATGCGTAATTTTATGCATAATTAGTTATGGAAAACAAAAGGCGGCTTTTTCAAAACAAAAGAAAAAAGCCGCCTTTTCTTTAGAAATATAGATGAAAGTATGCATTATCACGAAAAAATAGAATGAAAAATAAAATTTATAGTTGAAATTGGTTATTGTATTTTATGCACTTTGAGAGTATAATTCCATTTATAAATCAGCACATGAAAAGTGTATTGTACATCTGGGAGGAAAAGAGTATGAAAAAATTTATGAAAGGCCTTTTGGCAACAACAATGGTATTTGCAATGATGACATCCCTGGTTGGCTGTGGCGGCTCCGAACCCGCTGAAGAAGCTGGTGATGCGGCAGAAACACTGGTAATGGCTACCAACGCAGCATTCCCTCCTTACGAATACTACGAAGGTAAAACAGTTGTTGGTATTGACGCAGAGGTTGGTCAGGCAATCGCTGACAAACTGGGTATGGGCTTTAAAATCGAAGATATGGAATTTGACGCAATCATCCCTGCAGTAACAAGCGGCAAAGCAAGCTTTGGTATGGCTGGTATGACAGTAACAGAAGAAAGACTGCAGTCTGTAGACTTCTCTGATTCCTACGCAAAAGGCGTTCAGGTAGTTATCGTAAAAGAAGGTTCCGAAATCACATCCGTTGATGATCTGTTTGCAGAAGGTGCATCCAATGTGATCGGTGTTCAGACAGGTACAACAGGTGACCTGTATGCAACATGGGATATCGAAGATGAAGCACTGGGCACAGTAGAACGTTTCAACAAAGGTGCTGACGCTGTTCTGGCTCTGACACAGGATAAAGTTGACTGCGTAGTTATCGATAATGAACCCGCGAAAGAATTTGTTGCAGCAAACGAAGGCCTGAAAATTCTGGAAACAGCATACGCTGAAGAAGATTACGCGATCTGCTTCGCAAAAGACAGCGAACTGACAGAAAAAGTAAACGCAGCACTGAAAGAACTGATCGCTGACGGTACAGTTCAGAAAATTATCGACAAATACATCAGTGCTGAATAATTGTAATCAGTCTTGACACAAACATGCTTCAGGGGTGGCGAAGGTCACCCCTGTTTTGTGATTATACTAAAAAGGAGGAATTTCCCGAATGAACTTGAAAGAACGTTTCATTTTCAACTTTATCAAAGATGATCGTTGGAAATATCTGTGGGATGGGCTTGGTGCAACGCTGCAAGTAACATTCTTTGCACTGTTGTTGGGGGTTGTTATCGGCATTGTTGTTGCAATTATCCGTTCTACCCATGATAAGAATATTAAAGACATGAGGGGGGCTGGTAAAGGCCTTCTGAAACTGCTGGATATCATTGCCAGAGTATATCTGACTGTGATCCGCGGTACACCTGTTGTGGTACAGCTGATGATCATGTACTATGTTGTTATGGTATCCTCTACCAATAAAGTTCTGGTTGCGACCATTGCTTTTGGTATGAACTCCGGTGCGTATGTAGCGGAAATCTTCCGTAGTGGCATCATGTCTATCGATAATGGTCAGTTTGAAGCGGGCCGCAGTCTGGGCTTCAACTTCGTACAGACCATGCGCTATATCATCATTCCACAGGCATTTAAAAACGTATTGCCTGCACTGGCAAATGAATTTATCGTGCTGCTGAAAGAAACATCTGTAGCAGGTTACGTAGCCCTGCAGGATCTGACAAAGGGCGGCGATATCATCAGAAGCCGTACATACGATGCATTTATGCCCCTGATCGGTGTTGCCATTATTTATCTGGTAATGGTAATGTTCTTCACATATCTGGAAGGCATCCTTGAAAGGAGGTTGAGAAACAGTGAACGCTAATGAAACTTTGATCAAAGTGGAAAATCTGCAGAAATATTATAAAGGCGGCGAAATTAAAGCTCTGGACGGTATCAATACAGAAATCAAAAAAGGCGAAGTTGTTGTTGTCATTGGCCCCTCCGGCTCCGGTAAGTCTACATTCCTGCGCTGTCTGAACCTGTTGGAAGTACCTACAGGCGGCAGCATCTTCTTCGAAGGTACAGATATTACAGATGAAAAAACGGACATCAATATCCATCGTCAGAAAATGGGTATGGTGTTCCAGCATTTCAATCTTTTTCCTCATATGACGATTCTGAAAAATATGACCATCGCTCCCATGAAGCTTT
>CALFPN010000009.1 GCA_937919015.1 uncultured Clostridia bacterium | reverse complement strand
AAAAGCAAACAGCTAATCATAACCGATTGGTTTTTAAAGGCTCCCTTATGGGAGCCTTTTTTGTTATTCAGCGGAGAAAGTTTATCGAAATGAATAAGCAGAAATTTTGCTTGCAAAGATTTCTGTTTATTTATTTTGATAAGAAGGTGCGGAGCAACTTTCATGAGCAGACGGAAGGTCTACGAATATTTTCCCAAAATGTTAACATTGTTTGAACTTCAAAGGGGATCGATAGACAAGGAAAAGAAGCGCATGTTATAATTTTGCTGAATTGGCGAAGAATATCGCAAGGAGGCGAAGGAATGGAAGTTTTGAAAGAGAGAAAAGAGTTTGATTTGAAGGCCATGATGGCATCAGAATTTCCTGAAGTGCTGCTGGAACAGGCACAGCCTTTTATGGAACTGATGATGCAGTATAGATGTGCATTGATGGAAGTGCAAACAAAACTGAATGTTTTGAATGCGGAATTTACCATGAAAAATAATCGGAATCCTTTTGAATCCATCAAGAGCAGGATCAAATCGCCTGTGAGCATTCTGGAAAAACTGAACAGAAAAGGATATGAGCTTTCTGCAGAAAGTATTGAGAAGAATTTGGCGGATATTGCGGGAATCCGTGTGATTTGTTCTTTTCCGGATGATATTTATGCAACGGCAAGACTTTTGACACAGCAGGATGATATTACTGTGCTGGAAGTGAAGGATTATATTAAGAACCCGAAAGAAAACGGATACAGAAGCCTGCATCTGATTCTGGAGGTTCCGATCTTTCTTTCTGAGCAGAAAAAGAACATGAAGGTCGAGGTTCAGTTCAGAACGATTGCCATGGATTTTTGGGCAAGTTTGGAACATAAACTGAAATATAAGAAATATATCGCGAATTCCGAAGAAATTTCCAGAGAATTGAAAGAATGCGCGGAGGCCAGTGCCGCCCTTGACCTTCGAATGCAGGCATTGAGAGACAGAATTGAGGCAGATCGGAAATGAAGAAATATATGGAGGGCAAGGAAGAAAACAAGGTATTGCAGCAAGGCAAACAAAAGGCGTTGAAACTCATATTTGGACGAACGATGGTGATTGTCGCTCTATTTTTGGTTCAGTTTATTATGATTGGCACTGTGGTACGGTATTTTGGACAGTATATGCCTGTTTTCTTTGGGGGCTACATGTCCTTTGCCTTGGCTATCGTATTGATTATTATCAATAAAGAGGGAAGCCCTGAGATAAAATTATCCTGGAGCATTATCACGTTGCTGTTACCTGTGGTTGGGGGACTATTATATCTGTTTGTAGAAATGCAGCCGGGATATCGGATGCTGCAAAGAAAGCTGGAGCATATTTACAAACGCACAGAGGATTTTGTGCAGCAGGATGCGCAGGTATTGGAGGCACTGGCGAAGGCAGACAGAAATACGGCGGGGCTGGCTTCTTATGTGCATAAGCACGGGAATTTTCCTGTATATCAGAATACGAGAGTGAAATATTTCCCTTTGGGGGAGGATAAATTTGAAGCCATGCTGGCGGAACTGGAAAAAGCAGAGAAATTTATCTTCATGGAATATTTTATACTGCGGGAAGGATATATGTGGGAGAAGATCCTTGAGATTTTGGAAAGAAAAGCGGCAGAAGGGGTGGAAGTTCGAGTAATGTATGACGGCACCTGTGCGCTGTTTGACTTGCCCTATAAATATCCTGAAGAACTGATGAAAAAGGGCATTCAGTGTAAGATGTATGCGCCGATTCATCCGATTTTATCGACCCATTACAACAACCGTGACCATAGAAAGATCCTGGTGATTGACGGAAAAATAGGATTTACAGGTGGTATTAACATCAGTGATGAATACATCAACCGTGTGGAAAAGCATGGACATTGGAAGGATGCAGCGGTCATGCTGGAAGGGGATGGGGTGCAGGGGCTGACGATGATGTTTCTGCAGATGTGGCATGTTTCCGAAAAAAAACCGGAATACGGCAAATATCTGGAAAAGGAAAAAAGAGATCTGCAGATGACGGGATTTGTCATGCCTTATGGAGACAGCCCCTTTGACGATGAGCTGATCGGCGAAATGGTGTATATGGATATCCTGAACCGGGCAAAGCACTATGTGCATATTATGACGCCCTATCTTATTATTGACCAGAGGATGCTGACAGCATTGTGTTTTGCGGCGAAAAGAGGGATCGATGTAAAGTTGATCCTGCCCCATGTGCCTGACAAGAAATTCGCTTTTGCTCTGGCAAAAAGCCACTACAGGGAATTGCTGCAGGCAGGGGTAAGGATTTACGAATACACGCCGGGATTTGTTCATGCGAAGGTATTTGCCAGCGATGATGAAAAGGCTGTAGTGGGTACCATCAATCTGGATTACAGAAGTCTGTATCTGCATTTTGAATGTGCGGCGTTTTTGTATCAGATGGATGAGATCATCAATATAGAGAAGGATTTTCAGGAGACATTGGAGAAGTGTCAGGAGATTACCTTGGAGAACAGAAAAGAGGGGACCATCCTTTTGCGGCTGGGAGGTTGGTTTTTGAAGGTGTTGGCACCTTTGATGTGACGAAAAGCGGAGAAAGATCTTCTGCAATAGAAAAGCATCCAACTGCTTGCAGGGTTGGATGTTTTTCTATTGCAGAAGAAGTTGCGGAGCAACGATATTCGTAAGATTTCGCTTTGCGGAATCTTACGAATGCTTTCTTACACTGTAAAATTATGATATAAAGGCATCCAATTGCTTACAAGGTTGGATGCTTTTTTTTATTGGGGAAAAAAGGCGAAAGTTGCTGAGGAAAAAGGGGATGGGGCGACAGCGTTTGACAGGATACGCGGGAAGAGTGTGATATCTTTGTAGACACAGGACGAAAGAACACACGCAAAAGGAGGATGCGGCATGGAATATTATTTTGACGGCGACAGTAACTTATATGACAAGACAGAAAAAGAGTTCAATTCCCCTACGAGGGTAAAGCAAATGGGGAGCATTGAAGGAAATGTAAAAATCTTTCTTGAGGATTATGTTTATACATACCTTTACCAATACGGCAGAAGCGGCGGCGGCAGAGAAAAACTGGCGGCACTGATCGGCCGTCATTATGTGGTGAACGGGCAGGAGACGGTAGTGATTTCCGGAGCGATTCAGGGAAAAGGAACGGTGCAGGAAAACGGTGTGGAGCGATTTAGCGAGGAAACTTGGGAATATATCGGCGGACAGATGCAGACCTATTTCAAGGGGATGTCCATTGTAGGATGGGTACATTGCCAGCCCGGATTCGGGGCTTTTTTGATGGCGAAGGACGAAAGCTTCCATCGGGAATATTTCAGGGAGAAATGGCAGGTGCTGTTTGTTCTGGATACGGTGGACAAGCTGGATACTTTTTATATTTACAATGAAGAAGGGACAAGCCTGCGGCAGGCCAGAGGATATTTTATTTATTATGACAAAAACAGGGAAATGCAGGAATATATGCTGGAAAACAGTTTGGCGCGGCCTAAGGAAATGGAAGGAGAGGAAGAACGGCGGACAAGCAGGGTGGCTGCTGCTGCAGAAGGTGAAAAAACGGAGGAACGGCGCAGAAGAAAGCCGACCCAGGAAGAACGGATGGATGCGGCAAAGGATATTCGAAGGGTGTTGAAAAAGCGAGAGGCAGCAGTGAAACAGGCGAAGAAAGAGCATGATCGTTTGCTGGCGGTAGTCAGCTGTGTGCTTTGTGTCGTCTGCGTGAGTCTGGGGGTGGCCATGATGCAGAGCTTGGACAGGCTGCGAACGGTGGAGACAGAGCTGGTGGCTATGCAGACCAGCTATGAGACATTGGCAGAGGATTTCGAAGGGGTGAAGGTACAGCAGGTATTTGCAGTGCAGAAGGCAGAGACGCAGGCAGATACGGCAGAAAGCACTGAGGAAAAGACGAAGAAATATATTGTGGAAGGCGGAGACAGTTTAGGATATATCAGCAGGAAATTTTATGGGGATAACAGTGGTGTGACACGGATCATGGATGTGAACGGATTGGTGGATGCGGATATGATCTATGAGGGACAGGTGCTGTGGATTCCTGAAAAGTAAATAGAGAGAGGCGGAAAGACCTTTGCAAGGCATGCGGAGAGAACCCAATGGAGAAAAAGCGGGTTTTGAAAGTGTGACCCATGATGCAGAGGTCTTTTTTTATTTGGGCTTGACAGAAAGAGAAGGGAAATGATAGAAATATAAAAAATGAGAACGTTAGTTCTTATTTGATAAGAATGTATATTCTGCTGAGAAGAGAGGAGTGAAAGATTGGGGAGAAAGGAATACGCAGAAGAGCGGAAAGGCAAAAAGGGAGAAATGAAGGAAAGATTACGGCACTGGGGGCAGGCCATGGAAGAATGTAACTGGAAGGAGGAGGAACTGAAGAAATTACAGGGGTTATATGCCATGCAGAGAAGGATATGGGAAGGGAATGAGACGGAAAAAGGGCAGAGAGAACTGGAACGTATTCAGAAAGAATATGAAGAGGAGCGGAGAAGACTGCGAATGGAGATGGTGGAGATTCTGCGGGAAAAGGCATGGGTCGATGGCAGGATACAGAAGTTGACTACGGATGAGATCAATTTTCTGCAAATGCGGTTTGAGAAAGGGTATGGATTTGATTATATCGGAGGAAAGATGTACCGGAGCCGGGCAACGTTGTTTCGGATGCAGGACAGGATACTGGAAAAGATGATCGTAGAAGAACGTGAGACGGCATGAGACGGAAGAGAGACGCTGTGAGAGTCGGAAAAGGCTATCATAAGGGTGCAGTGGAGAAAGGAGGCGATGCGAATGTGGCAGAGAGAAAGCTGACAGAAGGACAAAAAACATATTGCAGGCTGATTGCTGCAGGGGAGAAGCCTGTGGAAGCGGCGAAGCAGGCGGGGTATCAAAACATTTATGGAGCCATCGGAAGGATGCAGCGAAATGAGATGGTACAACGGGAGATTGCAAGGCTGAAGGGGCAGGAGACGGCAGAAAAACCTGCGGCACAGAAAGCAGAGGAAGAAACACCGGCGGAAAAAGAGGAGATTCTGAGTTTTCTGACAGAGGTGATGAGAGACAATGAAGATGCTGACCTGAAAACAAGGATGAAAGCGGCAGAACTTCTGGGGAAGCGGGAAAGCCTGTTTGAAAAAGGCGGTCAGGAGAAGGAAAAATGTCGTGTGGTCATCGTGGATGATATTCCATGAAAATCAGGGAAACGAGGCTGAGCGGATGTATCGGGAAGGGGTTTTATGAACTGCACAGAGATATTCGCAAGGGAGAACATACCCACTATTGGCTGAAGGGCGGCCGAGGCAGCGGGAAATCCTCTTTTATATCCATTGAGATATTGCTGGGGATCATTGCGGATGAAGAAGCCAATGGGGTTGTGATCCGAAAGGTGGCGGCGAACCTGAAGGACAGTGTATTTGAGCAGATGAACTGGGCCCTTCGGACTTTGGGGGTGGAGGACGAATGGGAACGAAAGATGAGCCCTTTGGAACTGGTTCGAAAAGGAACGGGGCAGAGGATTCTGTTTCGGGGATGCGATGACCCAAGAAAATTGAAATCGGTAAAATTTCAGAAGGGATATGCCAAATATATCTGGTATGAGGAAGCCGACGAATTCAGCGGAATGGCGGAGATTCGCAGTATGAACCAGAGCCTGATGCGGGGCGGCGAGGAATTTCGGGTATTTTACAGCTTTAACCCGCCCAAGCACCAAAGAAGCTGGGTGAACCAGGAAATGGCAGAGGAAAGAGGAGATCGGCTGGTGCACCACAGTACTTATCTGGAAATGAAAGAGGAATGGCTGGGCAGCCAGTTTCTGGCAGAGGCAGAATACATACGAAAACGACATCCGGAAACCTATCGGCATGAATATCTGGGAGAAGTGACGGGCGGCGGCGGAGAGGTATTCCGCAACCTGACGGTAAGAGAGATCACGGACATGGAGATCGCTTCCTTCGACCGCATCAGCCGTGGATTGGACTGGGGATATGCCGTAGACCCACTGCATTATACGGTGAACCATTATGACAGGACAAGACGGCGGCTGTATATCTTCCATGAGCTGCGGGCCCAAGGCATGAGCAACCGACGGCTGGCAGAAGAGATCGGGAAGGAAAATCCGAATCGACGGGAAGTGATTTGCGACAGCGCGGAGCCCAAATCCATTGCGGAGATGCGGGAATACGGTGTGGCGGCTGTGGGGGCAAAAAAAGGGCCTGACAGCGTTTACTATGGAATCAAATGGCTGCAGGACTTGGAAGAAATTATCATTGACCCGAAACGGTGTCCGGAGACGGCACGGGAATTTAGCGGATACGAATATGAAACCGACGGGAGAGGCGGCTGGAAGGCCGCATTTCCTGACAGGGAAAACCATGCCATTGATGCCGTGCGGTACAGCAGGGAAGATGATATGCGGCATGTGAGGGTCAGATGAAAGAAAGGAGAAGGGGAATTTGTTTATCACAGAAATGGAGCTTTTACAGGCAAGGCTGGAGGCGGGAAAACGTCTGAACGACAGCCAAATCCTGAAAGAGATCATTCAAGAGGATAGAAACAGTGACAGGAAAAAAAGGATGGAAGAGGGCGAGAGATATTATCGCGGGGAGCATGACATCCTGCAGAAGGATTTTCGGAGAAGCCCTGTTTCCGAAACAGGAAAAAACGGGGAGGAAAGCATGCAGATGTTTTTCAATCCCAACCGAAGCAATCACCATTGTGTGAATCCATTCCATCATACACTGGTGGCGCAGAAAACGGCCTATTTGGTGGGGCGGGAGCCTACGATCACGGTGAAAGGCAGCAATCCTGCGTTTGAAAAGGCATTGGCAGAAATGGCGGATGAAAACTTCAACGGGATGCTGCAGAAATGGCTGACAGGGGCGGCCAACAAGGGGGTGGAATATCTCCATGTATATTACGATGAGGAGGGGAACTTCCGAACCTGCATCGTGCCTGCAGAGGAGGTCATTGTGGTATATGACGAGGTATATCAGCAGGACATCCGTGAGGTCATTCGGTATTACGACATTGAGGTGCTGGATGGCGGCAGAGAGAAAACGAAACGCCGTGTGGAATGGTGGACAGCAGAAAGTGTGACTTATTACACAGAAAACGGAGATGGAGAGTTCCTGCAGGAGAGAGAAAGCGGTCACTGGACGGTGACAGAAATGCTGGATGGGGAAGAAAGAGAAACCATGCAGCATGGTTGGGGCAGAGTACCTTTTATTCCACTGCGGAACAACGACAAGGAAATGACGGATCTGCAGATGGTGAAAGGGCTGATCGATGCCTATGACTATGTGAGCAGCGAAGGAACCAACAATCTGCTGGATATGGTGGATCTGTACTGGGTGATTCAGGGCTACGGCGGCGAAACGGCCAGTGCGGTAGCGCGGAAGCTGCAGGTAAACAAGGCGGTGCAGATCAGCGACAGCAGCGGCAGTGTGGAAGCGAAGCAGGTGGAACTGCCTGTGGAAGGCAGACTGGACTGGATGAAAATGCTGCGGAGGGATATTTTCCATTTTGGCATGGGTGTGGATACGGACAGCGACGACTGGGGTAGAGCCGCCAGCGGGGTGGCACTGAAATTCCAGTATGCCATGTTTTATTTAAAGATCAACGGGATTGTGCCTGAAATCAAAAGAGCTGTGAAGGAATTCTTCCACTTTGCAGTGGAGGACTGGAACAGGGAGCATGGCACGGACTGGAGCTGGAAGGAGATTCTGGTGACATTGAATACCAACGGCATTACCGACGATCTGGAGACCATGCAGATTATTAAAGAAAGTAAAGGTATCATCAGTGAGAAAACACTGTTGGGAAAACATCCCTTTGTGGAGGATGTGAACAGTGAGATGGAACAGCTGGAAAGAGAAAGAAAGGGGAAACGAAAATGACAGACAAAAAACTGAGAGAACTGGGTGTATCTGATGCGGTTGTGAGAAAAGCGGTGCTGGATGCACTGGAAAAAGAAGGCGGTGCGGAGAGCGGCCTGCAGGAAGAATATGACAAAGCCATGAGTGAACTGGAAAACGTGAAAAAACAGGCGGCGGTGGAAAGAGTCATTCTGGAAGCAGGCGGCAAGCACGTGAAGGCCATTCTGGCACTGATCGACATGGAAGATGTGACGTATGATGAGAAAAAGGGCCTGAAAGGGCTGGATCTGGAGGAGATCAGGGAAGAAGCACCTTATCTGTTCCATGAAAAGGAAGAAAAGAAAAAAGGCACAGGCATGACAAAAAGTAATCTGAAGAAAAAAGAAGATGACATCAGGGCGGCGTTCTGGGGTCTGAAATAAGAAGGGGGATAAGAGAATGAATACAATGCAGTATGCTTCTGTTTTTATGACAGAACTGGATAAACAGCTGGTGGAAAAATCTACAACAGGCTGGATGGAAGACAATGCGAAGCAGGTACAGTACAACGGTGGTGCGGAAGTGAAGATTCCAAAGATGACCATGAGTGGTCTGGGGGATTATGACAGAAACAGCGGTTTTGCCCAGGGGGCTGTGGCGGTGACTTACGAAACAAGAACACTGACCCAGGACAGGGGCAGAACCTTCCAGCTGGACGCTATGGATGTGGATGAGACAAACTTTGCAGCAACAGCCGGTGCGGTGATGAGAGAATTCCAGAGCACAAAGGTGATTCCCGAAATCGATGCTTACAGATACAGCAAGATCTATGAACTGGCAGAAGCGGCAGGCAAAACAAGTACATATACACCTGCTGTGGACAGCATTTTTGAAACACTGATGAATGACATTACTGCGGTGAGGGATGCGGCAGGCGAATGTACAGAAATCGTGGTGGCCATGAGCGCGAAGGTGGCAGGGATGCTGGACCTGGCAAAGGGCGGTACCAATGTGCTGCAGAGTGGTTTCTTTGCACAGGGCAAGGCGGAGATCAAGGTGAAGGAGATTGATGGCTGTCCCATCATCAGAGTACCTTCTGCCAGATTTAAAACAGCATATACCTTTATGGATGGCGTGGAAAAAGCGGAGGGTGGCTTCGCGGCCGCAGAAGATGCGAAAGGCATCAACTGGATCGTGATGGCGAAGGAGGCACCTGTGGCCATTTCCAAAACAGACGTGACAAGGATTTTTGACCCTATGACAAACCAGAATGCCAATGCTTGGAAAATCGACTACAGAAAATATCACGACCTGTGGATCATGGATAACGGCATGGAAGGCATTATGGTCAGCGTAAGCGAATAAGGAAAGGCGGCGGAAGGATGCAGGAGAAAATTCTGGCGAAACTGCAGGAATTGAGAACTGAGGAAAAGGACAGCCTTGCCGCCATGGAATTTGCGGCGGAGCGCAGTGAAGCAATGATGAAAGCCTACTGCAATATTGCGGAAATTCCGGAGGAACTGCTGGGGGTTGGCGTGACACTGGCGGGAAGGCTGCTGGACAGCGGCGCGGCTGCGACGCCATCCGCGAAAGCAAAAAGCATTAAGGAGGGAGATGTTTCTGTTACCTTTGGCGAAAGCGTGAACGGGACAGACCAACAGGAGATGCTGAGCTGTTTTCGTGTGGAACTGGATCGATACAGAAGGTTGGACTGGTAAAGGAGGGACGGCATGAAGCGCGCATTTGAGAGAGCGAAAAAAGCTGTGGAAAACCTGTTCTGGGACACCTGCTTTGTGGAAATCTTTGCGGAAGAAAGCACAGATTGGGGAGAAACGCTGTACAGGAAGGGGGAAGGAGATTCCTTCCCCTGTCGCCTGACGGAAAAAGCGGCGGCAAGCGGAGAAAACGGATTGCTGGCGGAAATGGAACAGACAGTCATCCTGCTTTACCCCGCGGAGAAGGAGATCAAAGCGGGGAGTGCGATCCGCGTACGGAAGGAAAATGGAGAGGAACGGCAGTATTTTGCAGCGGGAGACAGTCAAATTTTCCTGACCCATAAAGCAGTGGGGCTGAGAAGGAGAGATGTGGTATGACGGAAGATATCAGAAAAGCGGTGATACAGGCGATTTCGGAGAAATTTCAGCTGCCGGTATACGGACAGAGGGTGCCGCAGGGGGGCAGAAGGCCCTGCTTTACGGTGGAGCTGAAGGAAATGACACAGAAACGGCTGCTGGGGAATCGTGCTGCAAGAAAAGCGACTTTTGAAATCGGCTATATCTGCGGAGAAATGAAAACAGCGGCGGCAGAAGGGCTGACAGCAGTGGATGGTCTTTATGAGACATTACTGGTGATTGGGACGGATGAAAAATTTGCGGCCAGCGGCATGAAGCAGGAAAAAACGGCAGAGGGCGTAAAGGTTACGGCAGTATATGAATATCACATCCTTTTCACCGAGGATGAGGCAGAACTGATGGGACGGTTGGAATACAACGGAAAGGAAGCGGTTGGCTATGAAGAAGAAAGCAACATTCAGCAGGGAACAGCTGTGTAAGAGCAAAACCTTCGGGTATGGGGCAGATCTGGTGATAGCGGTGCTGGAGGAGAGAGCATACACGAAGGATGAGGCAAAAAAGGCAATTGAGGCGTATTTGACAGGAGAAAGAAAGGGGAATTGAGATGGCATTAGGCGGAGGTACATTTTTGGTACAGAACAAGGTGTTGCCCGGAGCATACATCAACTTTGTTTCCAGACCCAGAGCTGTGGGCGGTCTGGGAGAAAGAGGCGTAGTATGCGTTGGTATGGAATTAGACTGGGGCGCAGCAGGTATGATGACGGTGGAAGCAGGTGATTTCCGCACAGACAGCAGAAAACTGTTTGGTTACGATTACCTGAGCGAAGAAATGAAGAATATGAGAGAACTATTCCTGCATGCAAAAAAGGCACTGATTTACAGATTGAATGGCGGGGAAAAAGCAACGGCAACGCTGGGCGGCCTGACGGTGGCAGCAAAACATGCAGGCAAAAGAGGTAACGATATCTGCGTGGCGATCGTGGAAAACGTGGACGAAGACGGGTATTACGATGTGGAAACCTATCTGGATACAGAACTGGTGGACGCGCAGACAGTGGCGAAGATCGAAGAACTGGAGGACAACGACTATGTGACGTTCAGTGGCGAGGGTGATCTGACAGCGGCAGCGGGTACATACCTGACAGGGGGCACAACAACAGCGGTCACAGGCAGTGGCTATACAGATTTTCTGGCGGCGGCAGAAGCAGAGGATTTTAACGTTCTGGCTTATAACGGCAGTGACGAAACAACGAAAAAACTGTTTGTGAATTTTACAAAACGCATGAGAGAGGAAGAAGGCGTGAAATTTGTGACAGTGCTGCATGATCATGTGGAAGCAGACCACGAGGGCGTGATTTCCGTGGGGACAGCGGCAGAACTTGTTTACTGGACAGCCGGTGCAACGGCGGGGGCAGAGGTGAACGAAAGCCTGACCAATACGGTTTATGACGGCGAATATGAAGTGGACGCGAAGCGGAAAAAAAGTGAATACATCAAAGGCATTCAGGCGGGACAGTTTCTGTTTTATGAAGAGGACGGTCAGCTGCGTGTGCTGAGAGACATCAACAGCTTTACTTCTTTTGCAGCGGCGAAAAACAGCGATTTTTCCAGCAACCGCGTGGTGCGTGTACTGGACAGCATTGCCAACGATGTGGCGAATCTTTTCAGTAAATTCTATCTGGGAAAACAGAGCAACAATGCCAATGGCAGAAATCTGCTGAAGGCGGAAATTCTGGCATACCATGAAGAACTGATGAAGATCGAAGCCATTGAGAATTTTACGGCGGATGACATTATGGTGGAAAAGGGCACAGAAAAACAGGATGTGGTGGTCTATGAAAGCGTACAGCCTGTGGATGCCATGGAAAAACTGTATATGAAAGTGGAAGTTGCGTAAGGAGGTGCAAAAATGGGTTATCTGAGAGCGAAGGACACCGTGAATGGTGCACTGGGCACCTGTTTTGCCATCATCGACGGGAAAAGACATGAGTTGATGCAGGTGAAGAACGTGCAGGCAAAGGTGAAGAAAACAAGAACGACCATCCCCATTCTGGGGCTGACAGCAAAGCAGCAGAAAAGCGGCGGCTGGGAAGGCACAGGAACTATGACGGTCTATTATGTGAGCAGTCTGTTCAGAGAGGTAATGGTGGATTACATGAAAAATGGTGTGGACACTTACTTTGAACTGATGCTGACCAACGAAGACCCGACGGGGGAAACGGGCAGACAGACAGTTTTGCTGAAGGATGTGAACATTGAGGAAATGCTGATTGGCAAGCTGGATGTGGATGAGGCTGCCATGGATGAAGAAATGAAATTCACCTTTGGCGGGGTGGAACTGTTAGACAAGTTTGACAAGATTTAAAAGAAAAGAGCAGGGAGGGGATATTTTGGGACAGGAGTGTTTTTACAGAGAAAACAGGAAGGACAGAGGCGAAAGAGAAGTTCTTCTAACGGAGAGACTGACACAGGATGGGGGGCAGATGCTGTTTCGCATCCGTCCCATGAGCCAGCGGGAGAATGAGGAGATCTGGAAAAGATGCGGCGAGGATGAGAGGAGATATGAAGGGGCAGTGCTGGCGGAAAGTGTGGTTTTTCCAGACCTGAAGGATGCAGCACTGCAGAACAGCTATGGTGTGGTTGGAGCGGAGCGACTGCTGGCAAAGCTTTTGCTGACGGGGGAATACGATAGACTGCGGATGGCTGTGGAGGAAATCAATGGAGGTGAAGGCGGATGTATCGACTGTATCTGAAGCAGGACGGGAAGCAGATTTTGCTGCCTGTGACGCCGGCGGAGATCGAGACGAAAACGGGGAACAGAAATAAGGCGGTGTATATTCTGAACTTCGGGGAGATGAACCTGGCGAAGAAGCCGGGACTGCAGGAAATCAGATTTACCATCCTTTTGCCGGGGAGAATGTACAGCTTTGTGCAGACGGAAGGCGGATTCCATGAACCGGAATATTTTCTGAACTGTTTTAAGGAGTACAAAGCGGCGGCAAAGCCGGTACAGCTGATCTTATTCCGAAGATTGGTTGATGGAACGCAGCTTTTCTGCGGGAACATGGATGTATTGCTGGAAGAGTACACGGTGACGGAAAAAGGTGGCGAACAGGGGGATTTCTGGGTGGAGATGCACTGGAAGGAATGGAAGGCTGCCAAAAGTATCCGTTACAGCGTAAAAAGTCAGAATGGCGGAAATGTGCTGGTGGAACAGGGGCAGAACAGGCAGGCAAAGGAGCCTGCCGCCACCTATACGGTGAAAAAGGGAGACTGCCTTTGGAATATTGCGAAAAGAGAACTGGGCGACGGGACGAAGTATAAGGAAATCGCCAAAAAGAATGGAATCAGTGACCCGAACAGGATCTATCCCGGACAGGTATTAAAACTGTAAACAGAAAGGGGAGAAGGGGATGGAAGTGAAACTGCTGCTGCAGCATGGCAGCAATATATATGACACAACGCCGATTTTGGAGGGGGGCGTGGAATGGACTGCCAGCATCATGGGGAAGGCAGGCAGACTGAAATTTAAAGTGGTACGAGATGGCATCGTGAATTTTGTGGAGGGGGACAAGGTAACGCTGTATGTGAATGGCATGTCTCGGTTCAGCGGATTTGTGATGACAAAAGAGAGAACATCGGAGCAGATCATTTCTGTGACGGCCTATGATCAGATGTTTTATCTGACGAGAAACAAAGCTACCTATGTTTTTGTAAACAAAAGTGCGAAGGAAGTGATCCAGACCATTGGGGCGGACTATGGACTGCAGGTAGGGCATATCACGGACAGTGGGTGGAAGATACCCCAGAGGATCGAGGAAGGGGAAACGCTGATGGATATCATTCTTTCGGCATTGGAGATCTGCGGACAGGCAACGGGGAAGGAATATTTTCTGTATGACGGTGCAGGGGCTTTGGTGGTGAAAGAAAGAAGCGAAATGGTGACGGATGCGGTGTTGAAATGCGACGGCGGTATCAGTGAGTATACATACAGGACAGATATCAGTAAGGATACCTATAATGCGGTACAGCTTTACCACGCGGGACGGAAGGAAACGGAACGGAAGGCATATAAAGCGGAGAAGGCGGATAAGGTGAAAGAATGGGGCAGGCTGCAGTATTACAAGCGGGTGGCTTACACCCTGAATCAGGCGCAGCTGAAGGAGATGGCAGAAAGTATCCTGAAAGAGAAAAGCCGTGTGGTGAAAAAACTGACCATTGAAAACATCAACGGGGATATCCTGCTGCTGGCAGGAAACAGTATCTGGCTGGAGATTCCCGGTCTGGCGGAGATCAGCCTGCAGGGACAGGCATTGATCGAAAATTGTACCCACATTTTCGAGGATGGAGAGCATCGCATGCGGCTGGATATTCGGATTGAGGAGGAATAAGGATGGATTTGAAAAGTTTTCTGAAGGAGAACAACGGGTTTCCTGAAAATCGAAGGATCTCCGTTTCCCCTTGTTTTATGGAGAATGGCGAAGAAGTGCTTTGGGAGATCAGAGCGGTCAGCGAGGAAGAATACCGCAGAGCGGCGGAAGGAAAGAAGGATAAATGGGCAGTATTATGTCTGCTTTCGGTAGTAAAGCCTGATTTGAAAGATCAGGGGCTTTGGGAAAGTTATGGCGCGGACAGCGGAGAACAGGCGTTGAAGGAAATGCTGTATCCAGGGGAATATGTAAAACTTCTGGAGGCCGTGAAGGACATCAATGGTTTTCGGAAGCGCAGAAAGGCCTGGAAGGAACAGGCAAAAAACTGATCGAGGAGGGCGTGGACGAGGCGGACTATGCCTGCTATGCCCTCCGGAAATACGGGATACGCCCGAAAGAATGGGCAGAAATGACAACGCCGGAACGGATGTTTTGCTGTGCGGCCATTGAGATGGAAATAGAAGCGATGCAAAGATAAGAGGTGGGGGAATGGAGAAGGAAAAGAAAGGGCTGTTCGGCAGATTGCTGGATTTCTGGAAAGAGAAAATCAGCATGGGGGGAATGGACAGTATTGGTTTTTGGCATGAGAAAGAAGATGTGGAGAATCATTTTGCTGAAATGGGTGCTGTGGCCGCTTTGAGCCAGCGGGAGACCAAAAAAGTTTTTTGGGAGGAAGCGGCGGCAGAGACGGAAAAGACGGCATTTGTAGAAAGTATTTTGGAGAAGCAGAAGAGCATCCTGCGCACGGAAACGGCAGAAGAGGAGAAAATAGGCGGGGAGACAGCGGAAAAAGGAAAAAAGGGAACTCTTTTTTCGGCGGAAATTCTGCGGGAGAACGGGCTGGCAGAGAAGAAAGAAACCGGGATGAGACAGGCTTTTTTTACGGAAATCGCAGAGGAAGAAAGAGAAAAACGGAGTATTGTGCCTGTGTTTGCGGAAGCAGCGGAGGAAGAAAGGGTGCATGCGGAGGAAGAAGAAAAGATGATTGCAGAAGAAATTCATAAAAAAGAAGAAACACAGACGGAGGCTGTGCTGGATATTGAAAAGCTGATGCGGCAGATGACGAAAAAGCTTTGGGAGGAACGGGAAAGCTGCGGCAGGCGGCTGCGATAAGAAGGGGGCGGAAAAATGCTGGAAATCATCAAACAGCTGGCACTGGATGTGGCAGAGAGCGGAGCGGATTTCTGTACGGGAATCGTAACGGCAATAAGCCCTCTGTGCATTCGGCTGGAGGAAGGGATGGAACTGACAGAGGAGTTTCTGATTTTGACGGAAAACACGCAGGAATGGGAGGAGACGGGCCGTATCCGTACATGGGTGAACAGTGAAGGCGGTGAATGGTCTTATTACCGCATAGTGCGGGACAGAAGGCTACAGATGGGAGAAACGGTATCCCTGCTGCGGGCAGCAGACGGACAGCAATATCTGGTGCTGGGGCGTGTAAGAAAGGAGGGATCGTATGATACCGACACAGGAGGTGGAGATTGATATGACGACCATTGAGAAAAAGACCATCCCCAGCCTGACGTGGAAAATCAATGCAGAGCGGGCTGAGGTACGGGGAACGGTGGATGAACGGGAGGCCATGAAGCAGGCGGTCAACAAGATCTTACAGACGGAAAGATATCGATATGCCATTTATGACTGGAATTATGGCATTGAACTGGAAGAACTGTATGGAAAGAATGTGACCTATGTTATCCCTGAACTGAAAAAGAGAATAGAGGAAGCATTGTTGTCAGATGACAGGGTGACGGCTGTAACAGACTTTTCTTTTCAACAGGAGAAAGGTTCTGTGACGGCAGCATTCGTGGTGCATACGATATTCGGGGAAATGACGGCAGAAAGGACGGTGGACATTTGATGGTGAGTTATGAAACATTGATGGAACGCAAACTGGATCTGATTGATGATAAAAGAGATAAAAGGCAGGGCAGCGTGATTTATGATGCACTGGCACCCAATGCGGCGGAAACAGCGGCTTTTTATGCGGATCTGGATATGCTGGAGGAGCGCACCTTTGCGGATACGGCAACGGGGGATGACCTGACCAGACGGGCGGCGGAACGGGGAATTCTGAGAAAGGGTGCGGGTAAAGCAACTTTTTACGGCAGTTTTCTGGATGAGGATGGCGTGGAATATCCGGTAGAAGCAGGGACAAGATTCTTTCTGGAGGAGTATCATTATGTGGTACTTTTCAGAGAGGATGACGGAAGATATGTGCTGGAATGTGAAACAGCCGGTGCCTGCGGCAATGAATATCTGGGGAATCTGATTCCCTTGGAAACCATGGTCGGGCTGGCTGCGGCAACATTGGAGGAGCTGCGGACAAGCGGGGAAGATGAAGAAGGGGACGAAGAGCTGAGAAAACGATATTTTTCCAGTTTTGATGCAGATGCCTTTGGCGGGAACATTTCTGATTATAAAAGAAAAATCAGTGCTATGCAGAATGTTGGCGGCGTAAAGGTTTATCCGGTATGGGATGGCGGCGGTACGGTGAAAGTGGTGATTATCGATCAGGGCTGGCGTGGCCCCACAGAAACGGAGCTGGCAGAACTGCAGAGAGAAATTGATCCGGAAAGCCGAGGAGAAGGCTACGGTATTGCACCCATCGGCCATCGGGTAACGGTAGAAGGAGTGACGGAAGTGGCCTGTGATATCCAAATGACGATTTCTCTGGCGGAAGGTGCGGTGCAGGAAACGGTAGTATCGGATATTCGAAAACAGTTCGAAGCGTATCTGGAAGAAATGCGGAAAAGCTGGGCAGACAGTGCCTATCTGACGGTGCGTATCAGTTATCTGGAAAGCCGTGCCCTGGAAGCCGATGGGGTGCTGGATATTTCCGGCTGCACCATTAACGGCACCGGCGGCAATCTGGTGCTGGGGGCAAATGAAGTGCCTGTATTGGGTGAAATCGGGGTGAGTGTATGACAGAAAACAGATACAGCAGGTATTTGCCTGATACGGTGAAAGAACTGCAGGAGTTTCAGAAACTGGGGCAGATCGAAGGGCTTATTCTGGAAGAAGCGGCGGCAGCGAAGGATACATTGGTAAATAATCAGTGGATCCTGACGGCTGAAAGGGGCGGCTTGCTGCGGCTGGCAAAAATGATGGGCTTTCTGGGGGCAGAGATGATGGAAACGGAAGCACTTCGGGAAGAGATTTTATACCGTTGGAACAGCCGAAGCCCCTATACAAAATTTCATCTGCAGGATTGGCTGGATGGCTGTCTGGGTGCGGGAAATTATACGGCCGAGCTGCGAAAGGAACAGTATTTTCTGTATCTGGTGCTAGAACTGCGGGTGAAGGAGAAAAGGGAGTTTTTACAGAAGCATCTGCGGAAGATCATTCCGGCAAATCTGGTTCTGGAAGTAGGGCTGAATACGAATACTCATGAAGACCTGAAGGGGATGACCCATGGACAGCTGAAGGCGTTGGGCTGGACCCATGGACAGATCCCTTTTGAAGATCTGACACCCTATCAAAAATGAAAAAAAGGCTGAAAGCAATTTGGTGCTTTTGGTCTTTTTTTCATGAAGAAAAGAGGGTAAAATAAAAACAGTGATCGGTGCAGGGGGAAAAGTTATGGAAAAAAAGAATATCATACAGGAAAATCCTTTGGGATATGCTCCTTTGGGCGGATTGATGCGGAAATTTGCGATACCTTCTATCATTAGTATGCTGGTGAATTCCCTTTACAATATGACGGATCAGATTTTTATCGGTCATAAAATCGGGATGCTGGGGAATGCGGCGACCAATGTTGCCTTTCCTGTGACGATGCTGCTGATTGCTTTTGCACAGCTGATTGGCGTTGGTACGGCAGCGAATTTCAATATCAGCCTTGGGGCGAAAAGAGAAGAAGAGGCGAAAAAATATATCGGGACAGGACTTACCATGACAGGGATCATCGGGTTGCTGTTCCTTGGTTTTGTGCTGTTATTTCAGACACCGATTCTGAAGGTCTGCGGGGCGACGGAAAATATTCTGCCTCTGGCAGAAGCTTATCTGGGAATTACAGCCATGGGTTTGCCCTTTATGCTTTTTTCCAGCACTGCCAGCACCATCATCCGCGCAGACGGCAGTCCTTCCTATTCCATGACCTGTACGGTCAGTGGGGCAGTTTTGAATGTTTTTCTGGACTGGCTGTTTTTGTTTGTATTCCATTGGGGGATCGAAGGGGCGGCATTGGCAACGGCTATTAGCCAGTTTGTCTCCTTTCTGCTTTGTATTTGTTATTTTCCGAAATTCAAGACCTTTCCTATTACAAGAGATATGCTGGGAATCCGGAAAGACTATGGGGCAAAGATCGCAAAGCTGGGTACAAGCAATTTTCTGAATCATACCACTATGATGGCAGTGGCCATCGTTCTGAATAACTCACTGGCTTATTATGGTGCATTATCGATTTACGGAAAGGATATCCCTCTGGCGGTTTCCGGTGTGGCAACGAAGTTAAACAGTATTATGGTTGCCTTCGTTGTTGGGCTGGCCCATGGCTGTCAGCCCATCCTTGGCTTCAATATTGGAGCAAAGAAATATGATCGGGTAAAGGCAACGTACAAAATGGCGGTAAAAATAGGCATGTGCTTCAGCGTAGCAGCGTTTTTGCTGTTTCAGCTTTTTCCGAGAGAAGTTATCAGCGTATTTGGGGCAGGAGAACCGCTGTATTTTGCCTTTGCGGAAAAATATCTCCGAATTTATATGTTCATGGTATTTACCTTTGGGCTGCAGCCCATTACGGTCAATTATTTTACCAGCATTGGCGCGGTGAAGCAGGGAATCGTTCTTTCGGCTTCCAGACAGGGATTTATTTTGATCCCGATTTTGCTGCTTTTGCCTTTGCGTTTTGGTTTGGATGGGGTATTGTTCGCAGGGCCCATTGCTGATGGACTGGCGGCGATCCTTTCTCTTGCGATGGTGACGATCAATTTTCGCAGTATGACAAAGCAGAAACGAGAAGAAAAGAAGAAAACAGCCTGAGTTTTCCACAAAAAACTGTTGCGGTCAGGAGGAGAATGTGCTACAATATACAAATCATGGGGGAAAGTGTCCCTACAATCGGTGAGATAACATTCGCAGGCGAATGATGATACAGGAGGTTTTTCTAATGTCTACAATCGGTACAGTATTAACAGTAATTTTAGTGATTCTGACAGTTGTTCTGGCAGCGATCATTCTGATGCAGTCCAAACGTTCTGCAGGTCTGGGTGCAGTAAGCGGCAACAGCGGCGCAGATTCTTTCTGGAGTAAAAACAAAGGTAACTCCATGGAAGGTAAACTGGAAAAATATACAAAAATTCTGGGCGCAGCGTTTATGATCATTGCGTTCATCGTAAATCTGGTAGGTTAAGAAAAACGAGAGAGATGCAGCTGTGAGTTGCATCTCTTTTTTATATTCTGGGGAAGATAAAAAGAAAAACAAGGAGAATAAAATGGAACAGAATGACATTATGCAGGCGAGGAAAGAACGGATCCTTGCTTATATCAAAAGTGATGGATATATTCCCATGAAACGCAGAGACCTGCGGGTGATGATGGATGTGCCACAGGAGGACAGGCCTGCCTTTGAAGAACTGCTGCAGCAGCTCATCGATGAAGGGCATATTTTTGAAACCAGAAAAGGCAAACTGGCTTCTCCCAAAGATCTGCAGATGGCAACAGGCTCTTTCATCGGCCATGCCAGAGGGTTTGGTTTTGTAACACCTGAGGAAGGCGGCGATGATGTATTTATTCCTGCCAGCGAGACCATGGGTGCCATGCAGAAGGATAGAGTCCTGTATAAGGTGCTGCATAAGGCGGAAAAAGGGAAAAAAGCCGACGGTGTGATTGTAAAAATCCTCGAAAGAGGGATGCATAAAATCGTTGGTACCTTTGAAGCCAGCAACAAAGGCTTTGGCTTTGTGGTGGCCGATGATAAGAAGATTTCCAAAGATATTTTCATTCCAAAAAGCTATACCAAAGGGGCGGTCAGCGGGCATAAGGTGGTTGTGGAAATCATTGATTATGGTGAAGAAAGAAGAAACCCTGAAGGGAAGGTTGTAGAAATTCTGGGGCATGTGAATGACCCCGGTGTGGATATTCTGTCTGTCATCCGCAGATATGAGCTGGCGGTGGAATTCCCTGAGGAAGTTTATAAAGAAATCGAACATCTGGAAACAGAAGTAAAAGAAGAAGATAAAATCGGTAGAGAAGATATTCGTGACTGGCTGACTATTACCATTGATGGCGAGGATGCCAAAGATCTGGACGATGCTGTGACGATGAAAAAGCTGGGGAATGGCAACTATGAACTGGGCGTGCATATTGCCGATGTTTCCCATTATGTTCGTGAATATACGGAACTGGACAAAGAGGCTTATGCAAGGGCGACCAGTGTCTATCTGGTGGACAGGGTCATTCCCATGCTGCCTCACAAACTGAGCAACGGCATTTGTTCCCTGAATCCACGGGTGGACAGGTTGGCCCTCAGCTGTATCATGGAAATCAACCCCAGAGGGGAAGTGGTGAGCCATCGTATTGCGGAAACGGTCATCAATTCTGATTATCGCATGACTTACACAGCTGTCCGTGAAATTCTGGAAGATGGCACCCCTGAATTGATGGAACAGTATCGGGAGATCGTACCTATGCTGGAAGAAATGGAGGAATTGCGTCAGATCTTGGGTAACAAGAGAAGAAAACGCGGATCTGTAAATTTTGACCTGCCTGAAAGCAAGATCATTCTGGATGAAACGGGCAAACCCATTGATATCAAGCCCTACGAAAGAAGTATTTCCACAAATATGATCGAGGAATTCATGCTGGTTTGTAATGAGACCATTGCAGAAAATTCCTTTTGGCAGGAAATGCCCTTCATGTATCGCAGCCATCAGGAGCCCGATGAGGATAAACTGGAAAAAATGGAACAGTTCATCCGCGGCTTTGGCTATCACCTGAGAAAGAAAGACGGAGAAATTCATCCCAGAGAAATTCAGAAGGTGCTGCGGGAAGCAGAGGGAAAACCGGAGGAACATATCATTACCAGAATGGTGCTGCGCAGTATGATGCAGGCAAGATATACGGCGGAAAATGGTGGTCATTTTGGCTTGGCTGCAAAATATTACTGCCACTTCACTTCGCCCATCCGCAGATATCCTGATTTGGAAATCCATCGTATGATCAAAAAAATGCTCCATGGGGAACTGGATGAAAAGGCATCTGCTAACTACCGTAAAAAAATGCCCGACTGGGCGAAGCACTGCTCCAAGCAGGAAAGAGTGGCGGAGGATGCGGAAAGAGATACGGATGCGCTGAAAAAAGTGGAATACATGGAAGATAAGGTAGGTGAAATTTACGAAGGTATTATTTCCGGTGTGACAGGCTGGGGGATCTATGTGGAATTGCCCAATACCATTGAAGGTATGGTAGCATTGAATCAGCTGGATGATGACTTCTATGAATTCGATGATAAAAATATGCTGGTTACCGGCAAGAGAACGAGGAAAAGTTATCGTTTGGGGGACAGGGTAACGGTTTCTGTTTCCAAAGTAGACCGCATGATGGGTACCATTGATTTTGTGTTTGAAGATGATTTTGAAACATTTGAAGATTAAAAAACAGCCTCGGCCGGTTTGGTCGGGGCTGTTGTGCGTTTAGTCTCGGATGGCTGCGTAGATCAGGTCGTCACCGAGATAATATTCAAGTTGTGTGACGCCGGGGAATTCATCCTCCGGCATGAAGTTTCCTTCCAGTTCAATGCGCCAGCCGAAGCCTTTGTATGTACCGGAACCGCCGTCATCGGCAGTGGCAGTGGGGCGGGCAAAGATGGGCTTTTCGAAGCTGTGGACACGGATCAGGTCTGTGGCAGCGGCCGCAAACCAGAGGAGAAATATAAATAGGAATATAAGGAATACTTTTTTGACAAGTTTGATGGAATACATGGTCTACTCCTTTATTCGGGCAGCTGTTCTAGGGTAAAGGTCATGGAATAATAAGTCTCTTCTGCGTTATCGTCAGAGAAAAGATATTTTCCATGGTGTTTATTGGATGCTTCATAGCCGATAAGGGTCACTTCCTGGATGATGCGAATATTTCCTATTTCCATCGTATAACTGCAAAAAGGATGTTCTTCAATATAAGATATCACAGGAACGGAATCAGAAGACTGTTCTCTTGGGTCTGCTGTTTTGATGAGTCGGCCTTCCAGTTTATTCAGTTCGGGATAAAACATGCCGATCTGTGTCCGTAGGAGAGCACCTGCCAGCCATGTTTTTTCGTTGGGAGAATAAAGGATGCCGCCGGTCGTGTTTTCCTCCGTAAAAGAGAAAGAAGACAGGTTTCCGTTGGATTCTTTAAAAACGGGTTCGGAAATGACGCTGTCAGATAGATCGAAGGTATGGATATGGGCTACGGCATCTTCATACTGTTCTTCTTCGGTGAGCCATGTGCGGTCTTCCTCCAGTCGCATCACGCCTTCGATCTTATTATAATCCAGCTGGTGATTGTAGTTTTCGATGAACTCTGCT
>CALFPN010000008.1 GCA_937919015.1 uncultured Clostridia bacterium | reverse complement strand
CTAACATCATCAAGATCACAAGAAAAGAACTGAACAGAAGAATGGGCGGCATGGTAGTCATCATCGAGGATGAAGAAGAATAAGAAGAAAAATCAAAAAAGCACGAGTTTTCTGTACAGCTCCAATTTGTACGGACAGCACAAAAAGGCACCTATGTAAATCATATTAAGTTTTAAACGGAGTGGCGCAGCGTAAGCGGTGCCACTCCTGTTTTTATTTGTATCCTCTCATTATTGTAAAAATAAATATAGCGGTCAATCATTTCGTTTGCTTCAGCAAATGTTTTTAGTTTATGTCTATAGATACATTCCGTCTTTAGAATTGAAAAGAAATTTTCTGCCATTGCATTATCATAGCAGTTTCCTCGTCTTGACATGGAGGGCGTAATGCCATAAGATTGAGTAAGCTTGAAATATGCGTGTGTGGTATATTGAGAGCTTTGATCGCTGTGGAGCTGCAACTCTTCAGCGATTTTCTTTTTTTCCTTTTTCATTGCTAAATGAATTGTATCTAAAACCAAATTAACCGTTTGCTCTGTTCCGGTTTTGTAAGCAATAATGCTGTTGTCATATAAATCCCGAATCATAGATAGATAAAGAATTCCTTCCCCGGTATGGATGTAAGATATGTCGGTTACCCATTTGCTATTTGGCTTATTTGCTTGGAACTGTCGATTAAGCAAATTCTTATATCTATGAAGCTGATCACCCATCTGTTTCCACTTTCTGCGTCTTCTGAATTTGAGCTAACAATCCGTACTTTCTCATAACACGAAGAACTGTTTTGGGATTATAATAAATCCCTTGTTTTTTCAACCATAACCACATCCGACGATATCCATATGTACCATAGCAACGCTTCTGCTGCTGGCAAAGTCATTCAGACATTTGCACATCCTTTTGAGGACGTTCCAGACGATGAATAAAATCATAATAACCACTTCTGGATACTCCAAAAAACTGACACATTGAAGATACCGAATATTTATTGCGATGCTTGAAAATCACATGATATTTTACAAATGGTCTCACATCCTTTCCGCGATAGAAAACCCCCTATGTAATTATTGTCTTACATAGGGGGCTTTTTGTCTATTGTCCGATTTTACTGGTTCAGTGCATTTCAAAGCTCGTGCTTTTTCTATGTACTTATTTTTTCTGTCTTTCAGCTACATCAACGATGCTGCCCACACCATCCAGAACGATGGAAGGACGGTAAGCAAAGGTATCGATGGTTTCGCGGGTGGAAACGCCGGAAAGAACCAGTACGGTGGACATACCGGATTCCATGCCGGAGATCACGTCTGTATCCATACGGTCACCGACCATAACGGCTTCTGCGGAATGGCAGCCCAGAATATCCAGACCGGTACGCATCATCAGTGGATTGGGTTTGCCGCAGTAATATGCCTGTTTGCCTGTTGCCAGTTCGATGGGGGCAACCAGTGCACGGCAGGCAGGCATGATGCCGTTTTCGATGGGGCCTGTCAGGTCGGAATTGGCACCGATTAGTTTTGCACCCTTCAGTACCAGATTGGTTGCCTTTGTCAGGGTATCCAGAGAGTAGCCTTTTCCTTCGCCGATAACCACATAATCGGGATTTACATCATTCATGGTAATGCCCGCATCATAGAGGGCGTTCAGCAGACCGGCTTCGCCGATGGCATAAACGGAACAGCCGGGAGCCTGTTTTTTCAGAAAAGCCGCTGTTGCCAGTGCGCTTGTATAGAAATGTTCTTCGGGTACATCCAGACCCATACGGGCCAGTTTCTGCTGCAATTCTTTGGGCGTATAGCCGCTGTTATTGGTCAGGAAAAGGTATTCCTTGTTTTCGCGGTGCAGCCAGTCGATAAATTCGGCAACACCGGGCAGAATCTGATTGCCGTGGTAGATTACACCGTCCATATCACAGATAAAGCCTTTTTTTTCATTAAAATCGATCATGGTATCATTCCTTTCCTTGCGGATTTGCGGGATATTACTGCATCAGATTATAAAGATGAAAATGTAATATTTCAAATCCGTTTTTGTTAAGCTTTTGTAAAGTTTTGTTTTGCGAAACAGCCTGCCGAAAAGGTGGTTTATGGCGGGTATATTCTTCAAAAAACAAATGTGTTTATATAATAGCATAATGGGACGAATTTTTCAAACGTATCTAAAGATGAGAGAAATAGTATGAATTCTTGCTATTCCGGATGCATGTATGCTATACTAAAAAATAATCGATTGCAGAAAGGGCGGTGGCAGACATGAAAGAGGAAAAGGATATTTGTATCGTCGTGGATGAAGACATTGCTTATGCAGAAGCCGTCTGGGATGCATCCTCCTATGACAGTGATGCCATGGAGGGATTGTTTTATCGCCTGATGGAGCATTATGGCGATCAGATCAATGGCTTTATGAAGGGTCTCTGTGTTATCCAGTCTGACGAAGACACGGCGGATCTGGCGGAGGTCTATCGAAAAAACGTAAAAATAATGGTAGAACGACTGAAAGGCTTTCGGGAAAACGGCTGCAGCAATGAAGGCCTGATGGAATATTACATGGCCAAGGACAGACAGGAACTGGATTTTGATGCGGATTTTACTGCTGTTCGTCTGGATTTGGGCATGATGGATTGTCTTTCCCGGGCAGAACGGGAGGATATCATAAGTCATCTGGATGAAATGGAAAGCATTTGTGCCCGGGTGATGACAAAAAAGGAAAAATGGGAAGAGATGAGAAAACATCTGGTCTGGCTTTCCGGCAAGGATGTGACGGTGGCAATGAAGCTGCTGCCCCTGTTTTTCCGCATCAATTAACAAAGGAGAAAAGAAGGATGATCAAACTGATTGTATCCGATATGGATGGTACATTGGTGAATGATGAAAAGAAAATAGATGAAACGATTTATGCGCTTTTGCCGAAGCTGAAGGAAAAGGGAATTCGATTCGTGGTTGCCAGCGGCAGACAGTATCCCAGCCTTTGCAAGGATTTTCAGGAGCATGTGAAGGATGTGGTTCTTTGCTCGGAAAACGGGGCATTTATCATGGATAATGGGAAAGAGCTTTACGCAAAATGTATGACGAAGGAGCAGGTGAAGATGTCTCTGGATGCTGCCTTTGCGGTGGAAGGGATGGAACCTGTGGTATGTGCAAAGCATGTGACCTATACCAGAAGTCCGGAGATGAAGGAATTTCTGGAATCCCCCAAATTCAATTATAAAATGGCCATGGCCGATGATTTATATCACATCGAGGATGATATCATCAAAATTTCCATGGTCGTACTGAACGGCGAAGATACGGTGGCAATGTTCCGTAAAGTGCGGGCGGCACTGGATGAAAGTTTGAATCTGATGACCAGTGGGGAAGGGTGCATGGATACGGGCATCTATGGTGTCAATAAAGGCACTGCCGTGGAAGTTCTGCAGGAAATGTGGGACATTGCACCAGAAGAAACCATGGTCTTTGGGGATCAGTATAATGATGTAGATATGTTTGATAGAGCCCATTACAGCTTTGCTATGGCCGGGGCCGTAGAGGGCGTGAAGAAAAAAGCTCGTTATCAGGCGGGCAGCAATAACGAAGGCGGCGTGGTGAAGGAAATCAGAAAATTCACCGGTGTATGATCGCCCCGAAGGAGAGAAGAACTATGAAAAAAGCAGCAAGTTTTGCACTGGGCTGTAAAGTAAATCAGTATGAAAGCGAAGCCATTGCGGAGCTGTTCGCAGAAAAAGGCTATGAGATCGTCGGTATCGATGAAGAAGCCGATGTATATGTAATCAATACTTGTACAGTGACCAATTTCGGGGATAAAAAGTCCCGTCAGCTGATCCGTAAGGTGAAAAGACAGAATGAAAATGCCATTGTGGCGGTGGTGGGCTGTTATGCCCAGACAGCACCTCAGGAACTGGTGAAGGTGGAAGGGGTCAACCTTGTCATCGGCACAAAAGACCGTGCCCAGATCGTAGAGATGGTAGAAAACTATAAAACAGAAAACGGCGTGGAAAACCACGTTTCCGATATCATGAAGGAAAGGGTATTTGAACCCCTGTCCATTCAGAAACTGGCGAACCGAACCAGAGCCTATCTGAAAATTCAGGATGGCTGCAGCCAGTATTGTTCTTACTGCATCATTCCCTATGCCAGAGGCCCCATCCGCAGCCGAGATCCGCAGGATGTCATTGCGGAAGTAAAACGTCTGGCGGAAAACGGTTTTAAGGAAGTAGTGCTGACAGGTATCCATGTGGCAAGCTACGGCAAGGATAGAAGGGATACTTCCCTGCTGGAAATTCTGAGACAGGTCCATGCGGTGGAAGGCATCGAACGAATCCGTTTCAGTTCCATTGAACCCAATGTAGTGACGGAGGAATTCGCAAAAGCCATTGCGGAAATGCCCAAGGTCTGCGACCATTTCCATCTGTCTCTGCAGAGTGGCTGCGATAAGACGCTGAAGGAAATGAACCGTAAATACGATACGGAAAAATATCGTCAGGCGGCAGCGATTTTGCGTAAATATTTGCCGGAAGTTGCCCTGACAACGGATATCATTGCCGGCTTCCCCGGGGAAACGGAAGAAGATTTTCAGGCAAGCTATGATTTTGCAAAGGAAATCGGCTTTGCAAAAATCCATGCATTTCCCTATTCCCCCAAGAAAGGCACCCCTGCAGCCGCAAGAGAAGACCAGCTTTTGAATGCGGTGAAAGCGGAACGAAGCCATCGCCTCATTGAACTGAGCGACAAAATGGCCGATGATTTCATTCAGGCCTATGTGGGCAAAGAGGTAGAAGTGCTGTATGAAAGAGCCGTTGGGGAAGGCGTTTATGAAGGGCATACCACAAACTATATCAAGGTACAGGCCACTTCTGAAAAAGATCTGACCAATGTGATCTGCCGAACAAAGATTACAAAAGCGGAAAATGAGGAGCTTTTTGGTGTGGCGGAAGCATAAACAGGCATAATTGTAATATATTCGTAAGGAATAGATGGTTGCATTTGGCAGTGGTTTCGGGTATCATAGTAATAATTATTATGGAAACAAAAGCTGCAGAAACATGCAGAAAAAATAGAGAACGGGGCGGGGCCCCATAGATTGGAGTGTGAAACATATGGGCAATATTCATGAAACACAATATTTTGGCAGACTGGAAAAAGAACCTGAAAATGAAGCAAAACGAATCCTGATGGCTGTCAGTGCAGCACTGAGAGAAAAAGGCTATAATCCTGTCAACCAGATCGTGGGCTATATCCTGTCCGGTGACCCTACTTATATTACAAGTCACCAGAATGCCCGTGTGCTCATCCGTAAACTGGAAAGAGATGAACTGCTGGAAGAACTGGTAAAAGATTATCTGGATCGGAACGAATAATCGGAAAAAATAAGAAAGAGGAACCGAATTGAGAATTTTAGGTTTGGATTTTGGCGACAAGACCATTGGTGTGGCAGTCAGCGACCCCTTCGGCTGGACAGCGCAGGGGGTGGAGATCATCCGCAGGGATAATCCTATGGAATTTAAAAAATGCATGCGCAGACTGGCAGAACTGGTGGAAGAATATAAAGCAGAAGTGATCGTTTTGGGCTATCCCAAGAATCTGGATGGTTCTGAAGGGGAAAGATGTGTGAAAACAAATGATTTCTGCGATCGAATCAAAAAGCGTTTCCCGAAGGTGGAAGTGATCCTTTGGGATGAACGTTTCAGCACCATTGCAGCAGAACGTTCTCTGCGGGAAGTGGGCTTAAACCATGATAAGAGAAAAAGTGTCATTGATAAGATGGCGGCTGTGCATATTCTGCAGGGCTATCTGGACAGTAAAGCGAAATAATATAATAAAGGAGCTAATCTAATGGCTGATATTTATGATGAAGTAAACGAAATGGAATTCGAAGTTGTAACAATGACAGACGAAAACGGTATGGAAGTGGAATTTTCCATTATCGATAATGTGGCATGCGGCGGCGAACGCTATCTGCTGGTGGTAGAAACAGAACTGATGGATGATGACGAAACAGATGCGATCATCCTGAAGGAAGTTTCCATCAATACGGATGATGTTACCTACGAACTGGTGGAAGATGACGCGGAATTTGACCGTGTGGCAGATCTGTTTGCGCAGAAGGGCGAAGATTATACAGTAGAACTGGATTAAGTTCAAAATAACACAGAATGGATTATGGTACGGCATATTTCAGGGATGAAATATGCCAATCCCTTTTCATATCATGAGCGGAAAAAAGGGGTCAGCAGAAATAGGGCATCCTTAAGAGGCAGCACTCATGGCAGTCTGAAAAAACGGAGCGGGATTGTTTTTCAGACAGTGAGAACCGACTGCTCTTTTTCTGCTTCTCTTTTTCGGAAAAAGAACTGTATTTTTGAAGATTAAGGAGAACTTTTTTACGCCATACTATAAAAAATAAGAAAATAAAAGAAAAAGGAGGTGTGTTTTTTGGCAGAGAGAAAGAATGACAAGGAGCTGAACGTAAAAAGCTCTAAGGTGAGAAATAACACAAAGGCGAAAGCAAAGACAGAGCCTGCAAAAGCAAAGGCTTCTGCAAAAGCGGGAAAAGAGGCCGCAAAGGCCCCTGCGAAAGCAACAAAAGCCCCTGCAAAAGAACCAGCGAAAGAAACGGCGAAAGTGCCTGCAAATACAGCGGCGAAGGCGGCGGCAAAAGTGACAGCAAAACTGCGCGCCAGAAATAAAGCAAAGGCAAAACCGCAGGTGAATCTGAAGGTGGTTGCGCTGGGCGGTCTGGAAGAGATCGGTAAAAACATGACTGTGTTGGAATATGGCGATGATATCATTATCATTGACTGCGGTCTGGCTTTCCCTGAGGATGATATGCTGGGGATCGATCTGGTCATCCCCGACGTTTCTTATTTGACAAAAAACATGGAAAAGATCAGAGGGATCGTGTTGACCCATGGTCACGAAGACCATATCGGCGCACTGCCCTATATTCTGAAACAGCTGAATGTACCCGTATTCGGCACATTGCTGACACTGGGTCTGTTGGAAAACAAGCTGAGAGAGCATAAAATGCTGGATTCCACCACAAGACATACGGTGGTGCCCGGGGAAAAGGTGAAACTGGGACAGATGGTGGTAGAATTTATTCATACCAACCATTCTATTGCCGATTCCGTTGCCCTGGCCATCCATACACCCGTTGGTGTCGTGGTGCATACCGGGGACTTTAAGGTGGACTATACCCCCATCGATGGTGAGATTATCGACCTGCAGCGTTTTGCGGAACTGGGGAAAGAAGGGGTACTGCTTCTGATGAGCGACAGTACCAATGCGGAACGAAAAGGCTTTACCATGTCTGAAAAGAACGTGGGCAAAGTATTCGAAAAGATTTTTGAGGATACTCCCAAAAACCGTATCATGGTTGCCACATTCTCTTCCAATATCCACCGTATCCAGCAGGTCATCAATGCGGCATATATGTACGGCAGAAAGGTTGCCATCATCGGCCGCAGCATGGTCAATGCGGTAAAAACAGCGTCTGAACTGGATTACCTTTGGGTTCCCCCCAGAACGCTGATCGATATCAACGAAGCGAAGAATTATCAGGATAATCAGCTGGTCATCATCACCACAGGCAGCCAGGGCGAAACCATGTCCGCTCTGTCCCGTATTGCATCCGGTGAGCATAAACAGATCAATGTAAAACCTGATGATAAGATCATCATTTCTGCATCTGCCATTCCCGGTAACGAAAAGAACGTGTTCCGTGTGGTAAATGAACTGATGAAAAAAGGTGCAGATGTGGTTTATGGCGATATCGAGGATATTCACGTTTCCGGTCACGCCCGTCAGGAAGAACTGAAACTGATGCTGGCCCTGACGAAGCCCAAATTCTTCATGCCAGTGCATGGGGAATTTATGCATCTGGCAAGCCACAGAGATCTGGCGGTTTCCATGGGCATGGATAAGAATGATATTTTTGTCATGAAGCTGGGCGAGGTTCTGGAAGTGAATCAGAACGAAGCGAAGGTGAACGGCACAGTACCTACGGGTCAGATCATGGTAGACGGCCTGGGCGTTGGTGATGTGGGCAATATCGTTCTGCGTGACAGAAAGCACCTGTCTCAGGATGGTCTGATGGTGGTTGTGGTTTCCATGGATAAGGAATATGGCACCATCGTTTCCGGACCCGATATCATTTCCAGAGGGTTCGTTTATGTAAGAGAAGCGGAAACGCTGATGGATGAAGCCCGTCAAGCGGTGCTGGAAGCGTTGCAGGAATGTGAAGCGAAGGGCATCACTAGCTGGAATTATATCAAAGGTGTCATCAAAGATACCCTGAAAAATTATATCTGGCAGAAAACAAAGAGAAGCCCCATGATCTTACCTATTATCATGGACGTTTGATAACAAAAAGAGGACCCCGACAGTGTCGGGGTCATTTTTATGGGACCATCCTTCGATAAACAGGTTCAAGAGAGGAGTACAGCACGGCAGAACCGGACAGATTGCAAGGAAAGAAAAAATGGTGTATGATAGTGCAAAATGAAAGGGAAAGAGGGAGAATATGCAGTCCATCAGTGAAATCAAGGAAATCTTAGGCAATTGTTCCATGGAGGAACTGCCTGAACAGATGAAACAGTTTGAAGCAGACAGCCGAAAGGGTGTCCAGACTGCGTTGGCCTCTTTTCGGAAAAAATACGAAAAGCATCAGCAGGAACTGACCCGTCTGGAGGAGATCCTGACCTACGAAAGAGGTCTGTGGGAAGCGGGTTATGATTTGGTCGCAGGCATTGACGAGGTGGGCAGAGGCCCTCTGGCGGGGCCTGTGGTGGCGGCGGCGGTCATCCTGCCCAAGGAATGTAAAATTGAAGGGGTCAACGATTCCAAGAAGCTTTCGGCGAAAAAGAGGGAAGAATTGTACGATATCATTCTGGAAAAGGCCGTAAGCTACGGCATTGGTGTTGTTTCCAATGAACGCATCGATGAGATCAATATTCTGCAGGCGACCTATGAAGCCATGAGAGAAGCTTTGTCTCAGCTGCAGCCAAAGGCGGACTATATCCTTGCGGATGCGGTGACCATTCCCATGGTTTCCATACCCCAGCGGGGCATCATCAAAGGGGATGCGAAAAGCATGTCCATCGGTGCGGCCAGCATTGTGGCAAAGGTATACCGTGACCGCATGATGGAAGCCTACGAGGAAGTGTATCCCGGGTATGGTTTTGCCTCCAACAAGGGCTACGGTGCGGCGGAACATATCGAAGGCATCAAAAAACAAGGCATCACGCCCATCCACCGTAAGACCTTCGTGAAGAATTTTCTGCCCCGGGAAGGGGACACTACCACCGATAAAGGCCAGCGTGGGGAGGCCCTCGCGGCGAAGCAGATGGAGAAGATGGGATATGAGATCATGGAGAGAAATTTTCATGCCCTGAAAGCAGAGATTGATATCATTGCAAAAAAAGACAATGTAATCGTTTTTACGGAAGTGAAATACAGAAAAAGTGAGGAAATGGGAACCCCTGCGGAAGCGGTGAACCATTGGAAGCAGCAGCATATCATCCGTGCGGCGAAGGTATACATTGCTCAGAAATGCCTGATGGAAATGGGCTATGATTTCCGCTTTGATGTGGCGGAGGTGCTGACACAGGACGGCAAGACATACTTCCGATACACAGAGGATGCATTTCAACTGAATTAAGGAGACGAAAATGGCAATTATCAAAAAAGGCAATTTAGAATATATCATATTTGAGAATTTAGAAAAAACAGGCATGGTGAAGCATGCTTTCACCACAAGACACGGAGGTGTCAGCACGGAATATTGGGCGACCATGAATATGGGCCTTGCTCGTGGGGAGGCGAAAGAGCCTGTCTGGGAAAACTATCGTATTCTGGCGGATGCTGTTGGTTTTTCCGTGGATAACTATGTGACAAGCCAGCAGACCCATACCACCAACGTACGCAAAGTAACAGCGGAAGATAAAGGCAAAGGTGTCTGGACGGACAGAGGGTATACCGATGTAGATGGCCTGATTACCAACGAAAAAAATATCCCTCTGGTAATTTTTGGGGCGGACTGTGTGCCCGTATTCCTGCTGGATAAAAAGAATCAGGCCATCGGCGTGGCCCACTGCGGCTGGATGGGTACAGGCAAACGTATGGCGGAAAAGATTCTGCAGGAAATGATGAAAGAATTCGGTACAGACCCTGCAGACGTAAGTGCAGCCATCGGACCTTCCATCGGCAAATGCTGTTTCCAGATGGATGCGCCTGTATTAAACCTGTTTAAAGAGAATATTCCATGGACAGATGATATCGTGGAAGTTGATCCTTCCGCGGAAGGCAAATATAAAATGGACTTATGGGAATGTAACCGCAGACTGCTGGCGGAAATGGGCGTGAAGGACATTGAAATCAGCGGCCTTTGCACCAAATGCGATCAGGAAAGATTTTATTCCCACAGAGGCATGGGGGAAAAGCGCGGCGTTATGGCGGGCATTATGGAACTGATTTAAGAAAAGATAGAAAAGGAAGTGCGATTTATATTGGCACTTCCTTTCTTTTTGTGGTATACTACTTAGAATGGAATAGTGGGCAAATATGCCCATTGGAAAAAAGAAAGTTTAACCGTAAAGGTATTTTATTTTGGAGGAGTAATTACTATGAGCAAACCTATCGTAGCAGTTGTGGGCCGCCCCAATGTAGGTAAATCCACACTGTTTAACAGACTTGCCGGCGAGCGCATCTCCATCGTGCAGGATACACCCGGCGTAACCCGTGACCGTATCTATGCCGATTGTGAATGGCTGGACCGCAAATTCACACTGATTGATACCGGTGGTATGGAAATCGGTTCTGAAGAAGTGATTCAGAGACAGATCATCCAGCAGGCACAGATCGCCATTGAAACCGCAGACGTGATTCTGTTTGTGACAGACGTCAAAACAGGTGTAACAGAAGACGACGTGAAGGTGGCAAACATGCTGCGCCGTACAAAGAAACCCGTTGTTCTGGCGGTAAATAAAGTGGATAGCGTGAAACGCGATACTATGGCAATTTACGAATTCTACGAACTGGGGATCGGCGATCCCATGCCCGTTTCCGCAGGACAGGCTCTGGGGCTGGGGGATATGCTGGATCAGGTGATTGCACACTTCCCTGATAAAGATGCTTCAGAGGAAGAAGACGATGCCATCAGAGTTGCCATCATCGGGAAACCGAATGTTGGGAAATCTTCCTTGATCAATAAGATTTTGGGGGAAGACAGACTGATCGTTTCCAACATTGCAGGTACAACCCGTGATGCCGTTGATACCCCTATCGAGATCAATGGTCAGAAATATATTTTTATCGATACCGCCGGTATGCGCCGTAAGAGCAAAATTAAAGAGGAAATTGAGCGTTTCTCCATCATCCGTGCTGTTGCTGCCGTAGAACGCTGTGACGTTGCCATTCTGGTCATCGATGCCAACGAAGGGATCACCGATCAGGATACAAAGATCGCGGGTATCGCCCATGAAAGAGGGAAAGCTGCTATCATCGCAGTTAACAAATGGGATTCCATTGAAAAAGACGAAAAGACCATGAACAAATATCTGAAGGATATCGGCATGGAACTGAAATATATGGATTATGCGCCCTGTTGCTTCATTTCCGCCCTGACAGGCCAGAGAATCACCCGTATGCTGGAAATGATCGATACGGTGCACCATAACCACGCCCTGCGTATCTCTACAGGTGTCCTGAATGAAGTGCTGATCGAAGCGACAGCCATGCAGCAGCCGCCTTCTGACAAGGGTCGTCAGCTGAGACTGTACTACATGACACAGGTATCTGTAAAACCCCCTACCTTCGTGATCTTTGTAAACGAAAGAGAATTGTTCCACTTCTCTTACCGCAGATATATCGAAAACCAGCTGCGTGATGCCTTTGGTTTCGTAGGTACACCGATTCACTTTATTGTAAGAGAAAAAGGGGAAAAAGACTGATGTTTCGACTGATTTGTATATTGATTGGCTATGGCATCGGCTGCATTGAAACAGCCCATGTGGTAGGCAAGCTTTGGAAAGTTGACCTGCGCCAGCATGGCAGCGGCAACCTCGGCACAACGAATGCCCTGCGGGTGCTGGGCAAAAAAGCGGGGGCAATGGTATTCATCGGGGATATCCTGAAATCTGTCATTGCTTTTCTGATCTGCCGTGCGATCTTCAGAGATAACGGAACGATTGCAGGCCTGTTTGGCTCTGTCGGGGCGATTTTGGGTCACAATTATCCATTTTATTTGAATTTTA
>CALFPN010000007.1 GCA_937919015.1 uncultured Clostridia bacterium | reverse complement strand
TCAAAGAATTAGAAGATGAGGTACAGAAGCTTACAGATAAGTATATTAGTAAGATTGATAGTGCTGTTGATGAGAAGACAGAGGAAATACTTAAAGTATAGTGAGAACTAAAGGACACATTAAGTAACGTGTCCTTTTTTTATAAAGGATTAATTATGAGTAATCGTATTGAGGGGTTATGGGATTGCCCATTTTGTGATAGTAAAGGAATTGTTGCGCACATAGATTCATGTCCTAATTGTGGCCGTAAAAGGGGAATAGATACATTATTTTACTTGCCAGATAATATTGATGAACATATTTTGTCTGACGAAGAAAAATCGAAGACAACGGATAGGCCTGATTGGATATGTGAATATTGCGGAGGTTATAATAGAGATGATGTTATGATTTGCAAAGGATGTGGAGCAGACAGAAAAGAATCTGGGCAGAATCTCCGATGAAGGGATGGCACCCATGGACACAACCATTATCGATGTCATGAAAAAAGGACTGTAAGACCTTGGGGGCTTCACCCCCAATACCCCCACCAGGGCATCATGCCCTGGACCTGATTTTGCAACAGCATGTACATGCTGTTGCGGTATCCATTGGAGAGCTTTGCTCTCTAGCTAGCGGCTTTGCCGCAACGGGGTTCCAAGGGAGTGACTCCCTTGGCAGGGTTTGGGAGAGCGTCCCAAGGTTTACTTACTGTAGTTTCTCTGGCGGACTACTTCGTACATCAGCAACGCCGCCGCTACGGAAGCGTTCAGGGAAGAAATCTTGCCGTACATAGGGATAGACGCTGTAAAATCACAGTTTTCCTTCACCAGACGGCTCACGCCTTCGCCTTCACTGCCAATCACCAGACCGATAGGGCCTTTCATATTTGTATCGAAATGGTCGTTTTCGCCCATATCCGCACAGGCAAACCACAGACCTTCTTTTTTCAGCATTTCCATTGTTTTCACAATGTTTGTCACCCTTGCCACGGGCATATATTCAATGGCACCTGCAGAAGTTTTCCCAACTGTTGCATTCAGGCCAACAGAACGTCTTTTGGGGATAATGACACCATGGGCACCGGCACATTCTGCCGTTCTCAGAATCGCCCCCAGATTATGGGGATCAGTGATCCCATCCAGCAGGATAATGAAGGGATCTTCACCCTTTGCTTTCGCCGCCGCCAGAATGTCTTCCACTTCCACATAGTCATGGGCAGAAACCAGCGCGATGACCCCCTGATGGTTCTTTGTCTGGCTCATTTCATCCAGCTTCTGTCTGCTTGTTTCCTGAATGACAACGCCTTTTTCTGCTGCCTGCGCCACGATTCTTTTGATCGTACCTTCCACATTGCCCTTCTGCACGAATACCTTTTCGATATCTCTGCCGCTTCTCAGCACTTCCAGAACGGCATTTCTGCCTTCCAGCTGGTTTTCGTTAAATTCTCTTTCTCGTCTTCTTTCTCTTTCCAAAAGAGACCCTCCTAGCTTATTTTTACACGCTATCTAAACACAGCACAAGCCGAGGAGTAAACATACCCTTCGGCTTCGTTATTACTTGTCCAATTTTTCCGCCATCCCCAGCTTAAACAGCTCTACGCTTCTTTCCTTTTCCCCTTTCAGGTAAAGGTATCCAAACAGGGCTTCCAGCCCCGTGGCATGGCGATAATCCATCAGATCGGCATTCTTCGGCACAGTGAAGGATTTGGCGTTGCGTCCTCTGCGGAACACGCCTTCCTCTTCCTCTGTCAGCACATCCTTGATGCGATAGTACATTTCTGCCTGCGCTTTCGCATTCACGATATCTCTCGCCTTTTTATGCAGCTTGTTCACAGGGGCATTGCCGTCCGTCAGAACCGTCAGCCTTACCATCACTTCAAACACTGCATCACCGATATGTGCAAGAGCGAGGGAGGAGTATTCCTTCGGGTCTACTACTCCCTGCCCGCCTAATATTAAATCAAGTTCATTCAGATTCATAACAAATCAGCCTCTGAACCACTGAACGCCCTGACGAGTATCTTTGATCGTGATACCCATTGCAGCCAGTTCATCTCTGATTGCGTCAGCTCTTGCAAAATCTTTTGCTTTCTTGGCTTCTGCTCTTTCTGCGATCAGTGCTTCGATTTTAGCCACATCTTCATCTGCCACTTCTTCTTCTACCACTTCTGCTACCCCCAGAACGCCGCACAGATGATCCAGCATATCCTGAATCTTTACTGCAAATTCTTTGGAAGCACCTGCTTTGATTTCTGTGTTGGAGAAACGAACCAGTTCATAGATTGCGGAAACAGCGTCAGCTGTGTTGAAGTCATCATCCATAGCAGCTTCGAACTGATCTTTGTAGCCGTTCAGTTCTGCTTCTTTTGCCGCTTCTGCCTCTGTCATTTTTGTATCTGCCACATTTTTGATGTAGAAAGCCAGTTCTTTTCTTGCGTTTTTGATTCTTTCCAGACCGTTCTGGCAAGCTTTCATCAGTTCATCGGAGAAGTTGATGGGGCTTCTGTAGTGACCGTTCAGGATGAAGAAACGGATAACTTCATAAGGGAAGTGTTTTGCAATGTCTCTTACTGTGAAGAAGTTGCCCAGAGATTTGGACATTTTTTCGTTATCCACAGTGATAAAGCCGTTGTGCAGCCAGTATCTAGCAAATGTGCAGCCATTAGCCGCTTCGGACTGTGCGATTTCGTTTTCATGGTGAGGGAAGATCAGATCTTCGCCGCCGGCATGGATATCAAATGTATCGCCCAAGTGATGTTTGCTCATTACGGAACATTCAATGTGCCAGCCGGGTCTGCCTTCACCCCAAGGGGATGTCCAGCTGGGTTCGCCTTCTTTTTTGGGTTTCCACAGAACGAAGTCTGTAGAGTTTCTCTTTGCATCATCCAGAGATACACGTTCGGAAGCACCTGCGATCAGTTCATCCAGATTTTTTCTGGACAGTTTGCCGTATTCAGGGAATTTCTTTGTATCATAGTAAACAGTGCCTTTGTCTTCATAAGCAAAGCCTTTGTCGATCAGCGTCTGTACCATTGCAATGATCCCATCCATTTCTTCTGTTACACGAGGATGAACCGTTGCTCTTTTTACATTCAGACCGTCAGCATCGCGGAAAGCTTCTTCAATGTATTTATTGGAAATATCGGACATTGTTACGCCTTCTTTGTTTGCTCTGTTGATGATTTTATCATCTACGTCTGTAAAGTTCTGCACATATGTTACGTCATAACCTTTATATTCCAGATATCTTCTTACAGTATCGAATACAACGTAAGGTCTTGCGTTACCAATGTGGATGTAATCGTATACTGTAGGGCCGCAAACGTACATTTTTACTTTGCCTTCCTCCATGGGTACGAATTCTTCCTTCTGTCTTGTCATTGTGTTATATAATTTCATGGAAAATACACCTATCCTTTCTTGCTTTTTTCCTCGGGACGCTGTCCCGAACCCTGCAAGGAATTCCATCCCTTGACCCGGATTCGCAAAACTGCATTTTGCAGAGGATACTATTTCTATGTGCATTGCACAAATTCACCTAGATTATATTATATCATATCTTTTTTCAATTTACTGTAAAATTCTTATATTTTTCCGCAAAAACTTGCAAGGTCGGCTTCGCCTCCGGCCTACAGTTGCTTCGCAACTGAATGTGTTTTTGCAAATAAAGTTTGGATCAAACCTTTTTAAAGGTTTGTGGGAGTTTGAGGGCAAAGCCCTCAAGGTCTTAAATCGCTCTTCTCTTTGCGTGGCCTGTCAGTTTTTCAGGTGCAATGGGAGGGATTCTTACCCCGTCCTTACGCACGATCATAACAGGAGAGCCTACGGCCGTTACATTGGCGGGCAGATCCTGTGTCACAACAGAGCCGGCACCGATCTTTGTGTTTTCGCCGATGGTTACAGGGCCCAGAACGATGGTACCTGCACCGATCATTACGTTATCCCCTACCGTCGGGTGACGTTTGCCCTTCTGTTTGCCGGTACCGCCCAGCGTTACCCCATGGAACAACATCACATTGTCGCCAATTTCCGCAGTTTCACCAATCACGATACCTGCGCCGTGGTCGATAAAGAAACGCTTGCCGATGGTCGCACCGGGATGGATCTCGATCCCTGTCAGGAAACGGGACAGCTGAGAAACAAAACGGGCAGGCACCAGAAGACCTTTTTTATACAGGCTGTGAGCAATGCGGTGATTCACTACCGCCCAAAAACTGGGATACAGCAGCACTTCAACAGCCGTCTTAAAGGCGGGATCTTTTTCTCTGACTACATCAACGGATTCTCTCCAGAATTCTTTTAACATTTTCTTTTCCTCCAAAATATTGTTTTTACTATATTACTTTGCATCGCCCTGCTGCGTTATACAGAGGGCTTCATACATACAATATTTTTTCGGCAGTTTCCATGCAGGCGGCCAACCGCCCCATTTCTGATTTCTTTCATTGAAGCCATTTGGCTCACCTCCTTTTGAAATCTATTCGTATGATTGCCATGCAATCATACTCATGTGGTTGCTTCGCAACCTCATTTTTGAATCATATCACATGCCAAAATCCACAAGTGGTTTTGTCATGCTCTTTGCTTCAAAATAGCTTTCTCCGCTTTATAACAAAAAACGCCTTTGCAAAATATGCAAAGACGAATAAAATCCGCGGTTCCACTTTACTTAGACAGCAAATAAAAAATGCCATCTCACCTCAACGACAATAACGCAGTCAGCGGAACAGGCTACTGTACTTTCGCCCATTCAGTTCCGGAACGCACTTCGTTCTTCCCATACCTGTAAACGGCTCCCACCCATGTCTCTTAAGATAGTGACAATCAAATCTATATCATGTATAGATTCAACTCTCATTACCTTTCACCAAGGCCGTTATTCTCTGTCAGGCGGATAAAAAATTACTCTTTTCCATCACAACTTTTTTCTTATTTATTTTCCAGAAGGCATACTGCTGAAGCGGCAATGCCCAGCCCTGCGCCGGTAAAGCCCAGCCCTTCTTCCGTGGTGGCTTTCACATTTACCTGATCCACATCGATCCCGAGGGTTTCCGCAATGTTTTTCCGCATCTGTTCGATGTGGGGAGACATCTTCGGTTTCTGCGCAATAATCGTCGCATCGATATTGATTATACCGTATCCTTTCTCAGAAATCAAGTGCAAAACATAAGACAATAATTTTCTGCTGTCTGCCCCCTTGAAACGAGGGTCTGTATCAGGGAAATGTTTGCCGATATCCCCCATAGCCGCCGCCCCCAGCAGGGCATCGGAAATGGCGTGGAGCAGCACATCCGCATCGGAGTGACCCAGAAGCCCTCTCTCATAAGGGATGTTCACACCCCCAATGATACAATCTCTGCCCTCCACCAGTTTATGCACATCATAACCGGAACCGATTCGCATGGCTTTCCTCCATTCTATGCTCCCAAAACAACTTTCCTATAATTTCAGACCACTATAGCGGGTTTTATACGCTCTGTCAAGTATTTATTTCATACTATCTTGCAAAGGATTGCATTTCGGTGTAAAATTACACCATGCAGATTGATAAGATCAGGAGGTGGCAAGCATGCGTCTGACAATTTTTGAAGCGATGGAAACCGGTCTCCTGCAGATTCCTTTTCATCCTGATAATCCCTTTTTGTTCTGCCTTTTCTGGCTCTGTTTTTTCATCAGTGTCATTGTACAGGCCGTTTTATTTCAGCACTGCAAAGGATACGGAAAATGGGAATTTATTTTATTTTCCTTGCTCGGACTTATCTGCTGCGAGATTGCCTGCCAGATCATCACCGGCTGGGATTTCATCGCATGGCTACTGTTCTGGTTCCTGTTCCTAACATTCCTTCTGGGGGCAGGCTGCTGCACACTGATCCGCTTTATTCGAAAAAAAGCAACCCACTGACCTCTCCCTTTGGGAGAGGTTTTTCTTTCCACTTCTACTTTCTTTCCGAAAAAGTGATATACTAATAACAGAACAAATTTTGAAAGGAAGCGAAAAAAATGGACAGACGCACCATGGTTTTTGAATCCCTGCCCGTCCGTCAGGCGGTTTTCAAACAGATCGTTCCCGCTGTATTCAGCCAGATGATCGCCCTGTTATACAGCCTCGCAGACACCTATTTCGTTGGTATGCTGAATGCACCCGCCCAGACAGCAGCCATCACCATCGTCTATCCTTCCTTTGTTATGCTGACTGCCATTTCCAATCTTTTCGGCATCGGCGGTGCCAGCCTGATCGCACGGAAACTGGGCAGAAAAGATATACAGGCAGCCAGAGAGATTGCTTCCATCTCCTTCTGGCTGGGACTTTTTTTCGCGGTGTTGTTCTCCCTTTGCTTCCTACTGTTTGCAAAACCTATTCTGACCCTTTGCGGTGCCACAGAAGAAACATACGCTTTCTGTTATGATTATGCAAGGTGGGTCATCGTCTTCGGCGGTATCCCCACCATTCTGAATACGCTCCTCGCCAATCTGGTGCGCTCCGAAGGGGCAGCGGCTTCTGCATCCTTTGGCCTTTCTCTTGGCGGCATCCTGAATATTCTGTCAGACCCTATTTTCATTCTGCCACAATTTATGGGATTCGGCGTTATAGGTGCAGGGATGGCAACTGCCTTGTCCAATCTGATATCTATGGTTTATTTCCTGCTGTATCTCTGCTGCAGAAAACATGATACCATCCTGAATATCTGCCCTTCCCATCTGAAACAGACAGGGCGGCACCTGAGAGACATCCTTTCCATCGGATTTCCTTCTGCCCTCCAATATGCCCTGACCGTCGTTGCCGTAGCTGCCCAGTCTGCTTTCGTGGCCCAATATGCCACGGAAGCCACTGCGGCCCTTGGCATCGTCAAAAAACTGGATCAGCTGCCCCTGTATTTCTCCATCGGGGTCGCCAACGGTCTTTTGCCTTTACTGGCTTATACGCACAGTGCAAGCAACGACCTGCGCAGAAAAAATGCTTTCCGTTTGGGCACTGCCATTTCTGTGGGCTTTGCCCTGTTTTGTGTGATCGTTTATGAATGTTTCGCACCACAGCTGGCGTCGCTCTTCATCTCCGACGGGCAGACCATCCTTTATGGAGCCTCTTTCCTGCGCCGCATGGTTCTGGCCATGCCCTTTATGGCATTCTGCTATCCCATGATTATACAGTTCCAAGCCATGGGCAAAGTCAAAGAGGCCCTTACTGTATCTATCCTGCGGAAAGGCGTTCTGGATGTTCCCCTTCTTTTCCTGATGGACCGTCTGTTTCCGCTGTACGGCTGTATGTGGGTACAGCCCATGGTAGACAGTTTTTCTCTCGTCATTGCATCCATCCTTTATTTCAATATGATGAAAGGAGAACGCCATGAACTACGATGATTTATTCGATGCCAACGGTATCTTTCTCCAAACTAAACGATATCTCCTTCACCGCATCTCCCCAGAGGAAAAAGAGGCGTACGAAACATTGGCCGAAGCAGAAAGACCCCCTTTCCTGCACAGTTCTGACGGCATCTCCGCTCTTGCATGGGACGAACTTCTTTCCGAAGACCATCTGACCTGCTCCATCCTACGAAAAGATAACGGGGCCTTCTGCGGTTTCTGTCAGCTGCAATGGGTATTTTCTGATATACCCGAACTGGGCATTGATCTGCTGCCGGAATATCAGAAAAATGATAAATACACCTGAAAAAACCTGAACACGTTGTTTGGAGGATTTCTTCAAGCGATGGGTTCAGGTTTTTTATTTGGAAAAGAGGTGTGCGTGCATGAAAAAGAAGCTCACGATGAGCGCTGGGAAGAAAATGTCGCTGGAAGAAGGGTGCAATATGCATCTGGAGAATTGCAGGCAAAGAAACTTGCGAGAGGAGACAATCAGGCATTACAAGGACTCTTATGTGCAGTTCAAAAAATATTTTTCTGAGGATATGCCGCTCAGCGAAATGACGGAAAGGAAGTATT
>CALFPN010000006.1 GCA_937919015.1 uncultured Clostridia bacterium | reverse complement strand
TAATTCCTATGAAGTTTTTGTCTGCGGCGAAGAAGCAATCGAATATCTGGATGTGACCATTCGGGATACTTATACAGGAGAACTGCTCCAGCAGGAACAGATTTCTGTGAAGGATTTCTGTATTGCAGTCCTAAAAAGATACCCTGTGGTCTGGGCTTGGCAGACGGATGTCATTGGCTATGATGCCGAAGGCAATGCCTATGAACTGGCATAATTGCCAGAAAAAACAACGGCTTTCCACAGCAAAAGAGAGAAAGGGAAATATTTCTCGGGAAATTTCGGGAAATAATCATAAATCGGGGAGGAGAAGAAAAATATGACAAAAAAGGAGAAAGTGAACATCATTTTAGAATTATTATATGAAAATTACGGCCCTACCAAATGCTATCTGAACCATGAAAATGAGTGGCAGCTTCTGATCGCCACCATGCTTTCTGCCCAGTGTACCGATGACAGGGTGAACATTGTAACAAAAGACTTGTTCAAAAAATACACTTCCATTCAGGATTTTGCAGAGGCAAATCTGGCAGAGCTGGAAAAGGATATTCATTCCACAGGCTTCTACCATAATAAGGCGAAAAACATCATTGCCTGCTGTCAGAAGCTTCTCTCCGAATTCGGCGGCGAAGTGCCTTCCGACATTGACCAGCTGACCAGCCTTGCGGGGGTGGGCAGAAAAACGGCAAACGTGGTTCGCGGCAACTGGTATGGCATCCCCAGTGTGGTGGTGGATACCCATGTGAAGCGTGTGTCCAACCTTTTGGGGCTGACGAAAAACGAAGACCCTGTGAAGATCGAATTTGACCTGATGAAGATCGTGCCAAAGGAAAAATGGATCGATATCAATACCCAGATGATCGCCCACGGCAGAAAGATCTGCGTTGCCCGCAGACCGAAATGTCAGGAATGTTTCCTCTTCCCTTACTGCACCGGCGGGAAGGCTCTGGAAAAAGAAAAGGCGAAGAAAAAGAAATGACGGGAGGAAAACCGATGAAGTGGAAGAAAATGCTGGCTGCAGCTGCAGCCATGACCTTATTTGTATCCGGCTGCGGCGGCAGTACTATGGATACGGCGGAAATGGAAGCCCTACTTTCTCAGGCAAAAACCACCATGGCAGCGGTGGAAAGCATGGCAGCGGAAATGACCATGGAAATGGATATGGACATGAACGGAGAGCCTATGGAAACGACGACGGTGGCAAGCATCCGTTCCCAGCAGAATCCCCTGCGTATGGCCATGGATATGTCCATGGTGATGAGCGACGGGACGGAAATCGATCAGATGCAGATGTATGCCCTGGAAGAAGACGGACACCTGAAAACCTATATGACCACCGCGGACATGTGGTATGCGGAAACGCTGGAAATGGGAGAGTTGAGTCAGTATAATGCAGAAGAAAATATGGATCTGTATCTGGACAACATCACAGAGATCACCGCAGGCAGAGCGGAAGAAATCGGCGGCATAAAGACAACGAAGATCAGCGGTGTCATCACAGGGGATGCCATGGAGGAAGCCATTGCCGGCAGCGGCCTGACTGCTTCTGCCAAGAGTCTGGGGATTTCTGAGGAAATGATGACAGCGATGTATGAGGAGTTGGAAGACCTGTCCATCAGCCTTTGGATCGATGCAGAGGGCTATGTGCGGAAATATGCATTGGATATGACAGAAATGATGCAGAAACTGATGGATGAATCCATGAAAGCCATGGGGGCTTCGGAAGAAGAACTGCCGGTAAAAATCGAAAAAACAGTGATCTCCATGGTCTGCAGCGATTTTAATGCCATTGCAGAAATTGAAATTCCTGCAGAAGCATTGCGTGTGCCCATGGGCGAGCATGTGCATGAGGAATAAATAGAAGGAAGGTGAGGGTGTGCTGGATAATCGTATCCTGACATTTTTGAAACTATGTGAAAAAATGAATTATACCAAAACGGCGGAAGCACTGCACATTACCCAGCCTGCTGTGACCCAGCATATCCGCTTTTTGGAGGAGCATTATGGCTGTAAATTGTTTTCCTATTCCGGCAAGGTGCTGCAGTTGACGGAAAAAGGGGAGCTGCTTCGCCGTCTGGCTTCGGAAATGGTGGCCAATGAAATGGGGATCCAAAAAGAAATGGCCAGAAGAGAAGAGGAAGAGATTCATCTTCGTGTTGGGGCAACAAAAACCATTGGGGAGTTCGTTTTTCCTTCCATCATGAGCCGCTTTCTGAAAGAAAATCCGCAGTATCGTCTGCATCTGTATGTGGATAATACAAAGAATCTGCTGCAGATGCTGGAAAAGGGCGAACTGGACTTTACCATTCTGGAAGGCTTCTTTGATAAGGAAAAGTATGCCTATCAGCTGTATAAAAAGGAACGCTTCGTGGGCACCTGCTGCAGGGAATGTGAACTGGCGGGGAAAAAACTGAAGCTGGGGGATATCCGTTCTGCGGGTCTGGTGCTGCGGGAAGAAGGTTCGGGGACAAGGGAAATTCTGGAGGAAATTCTGAAAGAAAATAATTTCACCATCGGCAGCTTCCCTTCCGTGCAGGAAATCAGTAACTTTATTGCCATTAAGGAACTGGTAAAGGCGAATCTTGGTATCACATTTTCCTATTACCCTATGGTAAGACAGGAATTGGAGGAAGGCTCTCTGGTGGAACTGGATATTGAGGAGTTTGAAATTTACCGCGAGTTTAATTATGTGTATATGAAAAACAGCCTGTTTGAGGATAAGTATAAAAAGCTCATTGATTTTGCAAAAGAAAGCGAAGTATAACAAAAGCCTGCACTTGCATTGCGGGCTTTTTGTTTTCGTGCTATTCTTAAACTAGAAAATTATGCGGATTTTTTACATACAAGGAGGCATTTGCATGGAATATGTAACACTGGGCAAAACCGGCTTGAAAATTTCCCGTCTGGGCTTTGGCGGCATCCCTATTCAGCGGGTGGACGCGGCTGTGACAAAGGAACTGGCGAAGGCCATGGTGGAAAAGGGCATCAATTATATCGACACAGCAAGGGGCTATACGGTTTCTGAATCCTATATCGGGGAAGCTTTGGAAGGCATCCGTGATCAATTCGTGCTGGCAACCAAGAGCATGGCTAGAACAAAAGAAGCCATGGCGGCAGATATCGAAACCAGCCTGAAAAACCTGCGTACCGATTATATCGACTTGTATCAGGTTCATAATCCCAATATGGAACAGCTGGAACAGGTGATTTCTGCCGGAGGTGCGCTGGAAGCCCTGCAGGAAGCAAAAGCGGAGGGTAAGATTGGCCATTTGGGGGTGACTGCTCATTCTCTGGAAGTATTTGAAAAGGCACTGGAACTGGATTGGGTAGAAACCATCATGTTCCCTTATAATATCGTGGAGACACAGGCCACAGACCTGATCAAGAAATGCGCGGAAAAGAAGATCGGCTTCATCGATATGAAACCTCTGGCCGGCGGTGCCATTGAAGATGCCACACTGGCTCTGCGTTTTATCTTTGCCAATCCTGATGTGACTGTTGCGATTCCCGGTATGTTCGATCGGAAGGAAATCGAACAGAATCTGGCGGCAGCGGAAGATAAAGCCCCTCTGACAGAAGCAGAACTGACTAAAATGGAAGAAATCAGAAAACAGCTGGGCAACAATTTCTGCCGCAGATGCAATTACTGCGCGCCCTGTACCGTTGGGATCGCTATCCCCAATGTATTCCTGTTCCAGGGCTATCTGGACAGATACGGTCTTGGCGACTGGGCGAAGGACAGATATCATTCCATGGCCGTGAAGGCAAGTGCGTGCATTGGCTGCGGTGCCTGCGAAAAGAGATGCCCTTACGACCTGCCGATTCGTGACATGTTAAAGGATGCAGCTATGAAGTTTGGTGAATAATTTCGAGGGACGCTGTCCCCCGAGCCCCCTGTAAGGGGAACTGGTCAAAGCATCTTCCTTCGGAAGAC
>CALFPN010000005.1 GCA_937919015.1 uncultured Clostridia bacterium | reverse complement strand
TTTAATTCTGCAAAAGTCTTTTTTGTGCTGTCCGCACAAAATGGTTCGGTTCAAAAATCTTGAGGTCTTTTTTTTATTTTGCAGGCCGTTCCAGTTTGTTTCCATTTTCATCCATAAGGATCGTTTCCGCATCGGAATGGCTGTATAATCCATAGGGAGTAAACATATCCTCTGGATATTCAATTTCATAAAAAGCATCATTGATCCAAATCCGTTCAGGATCATTCCCATTTACATTAAACTTGATGATCTGCTCTTCTCCATTAAAAAAAGCGTAAGAACCAGAGCCTGTCACCCATTCCTCTCCTGTATCGATCTTTTCATCCACTTCGGCATTGTTGAACAGAAATACAAAATCCTGCACTTCCTTGGGGTTTGTGATGACCTTACATTCCGCTCCATAGGCAGGATTCCCCATAGCCATCGTCACAACTACCTTATCAATTTGAGATACATCCAGCTTTTCTTTCAGCAATTCTCTTTTTCCGCAGCCGGACAGGCAAAGCATACATAAGAATCCACAAATCAGCAGGTTTTTCTTCACAATTCCCACTCCTCTCAGGTATAGTCTTTTCTGATTGGACGAAAATCATACTTTTTTCGTTCCAAGATGATACGAAAATATCTAGCAGATGTTTTTGTGTCCGAAGGGCACACGAAGGAGCATCATTAAAAAAAGCCGAGATATCCTCGGCTGAAAATCATTTTTTCTTTTTGTTATATGCTCTTTTTCTTTCTTTATCCAACAAAGCTTTTTCTGCATCTCTGGCTGCTTTCTTTTCCAGCATCACATCAATATCTTCGGGCAATTCCAGTGTGATCTTACCCAGCTTGCCGCCGCGGTATTCATCCATCATGATCTTACCTGTTCTTTCCAGATCCGGTTCATCGCCTTTTTTCTTAAAACCACGGGCAATGGCGATCTTCGCCAGAATTTCATGGGGCTCGTCGATGGAATCAAATTCAATCTGATAGCGTTTTTTGATGCAGTCAGGATCTCTGGCTACCATATGGTCAATGAATGCCAAGGCCATATTTTCAGGGTCAAGAATATCATCATTGATAGCCCCTGTAAATGCCAGCTTCAAACCAACCTGCTGGTCTTCGAATTTGGGCCACAGGATACCGGGGGTATCCAAAAGCTCGAAGTCCTTTTTCAGTTTGATCCACTGTTTGCCTCTTGTCACACCGGGTTTATCCCCCGTTTTCGCCGTAACCTTCCCCACATATTTGTTGATGAATGTGGATTTGCCTACGTTAGGGATACCCACGATCATGCTGCGGATAGGCACATTGATACGGCCTCTTGCTTTCAGCTTTTCGATTTTTTCCTTCATCAGGTCTCTGGCAACTTCCGTTACCTCACCAAAACCACTACCCTTCAGGGCATTGATCCGGATGACGCGAAAGCCCTGTTTTTCAAAATATTCCTGCCAGATCGCTGTGGCTTTGTCATCGGCAAGGTCACATTTATTGAGCAGGACGATACGATGCTTGTTTTTTGCAATCGTATCCAGATCGGGATTTTTACTGCTGTAAGGGATACGAGCATCAACCAGTTCGATGACGATATCTACCAAAGAGATATTTTCTTCCATCATTCTGCGGGTCTTTGTCATATGCCCGGGATACCACTGAATATTGTTCATCATTTACCTCTTTCTATTCTCAGTCAATCAGTCCAAAATCACTGAAAGGATACAGACGCAGGACAACTTTTCCCATCAGATGATCCTTATGGATGGCACCTACGGATTCTTTGCGGCTGTCCAGACTTTCATTTCTATTATCACCCATAACAAAATAGCTGTTTTCCGGCACTTCAAAAGGATATTCGATATTGCCGTCTGTCATCATGGGCTCTCCAAGGAAATCCTCCTCAATATATTCCCCATTCACATACAGATCATATACGTCTTCTTCATTTTCCACAATGTTGATTTCATCACCGGGCAGACCGATAACGCGCTTAATGATATTTTCATAGCCCGCGCCTTCCTCCAGCTTGCAAATCACTACATCGCCATAATCAGGAGAGCCGATAGAAGTACTCAGCTTATTGATAAATACCAGATCCCCGTGGTTGAAGTTTGGCTCCATAGAGGAACCCTTCACCAGAACCGTCCCCATTACGTTGCGCAGAACCACGACCATCACAACCAAGAATACCAGCTGCAGCACGATCGGCATTGATTTCTTTTCTTTCTTCTTTCTGCCTGTTGTTTCTTTTTCTGTTTCTTCCAAAATTTCCTGTTTCTGTTCTTCTTTTTCCATTTCCATCCTACAGACCTCCTTCTTGCTAGCAAACCTCTTTCGTCAAAGGCGAAGCTGCTTCGCCCCTCACGAAAAAAGTCTCGATGAAACTTGTTCATCGAGACTGCTTTTCTCGTTTCAGTACTGATTATTTCAGAACTTCTTTAACTTTAGCTGCTTTACCAACTCTGTCTCTCAGATAGTTCAGTTTCGCACGTCTTACCAGACCGCGTCTAACAACTTCGATTCTGTCGATTCTGGGAGAGTGAACAGGCCATGTTCTTTCAACACCAACGCCGGAAGCGATTCTTCTTACTGTGAATGTTTCTCTCAGACCGCCGCCCTGTCTTTTCAGTACAACGCCTTCAAACATCTGCAGTCTTTCTCTGTTACCTTCTACTACTTTAGCGTATACTCTTACTGTATCGCCTACGTTAAAAGGTGTTACTTCGCTTTTCAGCTGTTCTCTTTCCAGTTCTCTGATGATATCCATTGTTATATCCTCCTTATACACCATAGACGTTCTTGCTGCACCCCCTTGGTGCTGTATTGGACCGTCCGTAATCAACATGAAAGATTATACCACTCATCCGGGTGTTTTGCAAGCACTTTTTCGTGGAAAAATCAATGTTTTCACGCATTTTTTCAGTACAGGATGCCAGCAATCCACACACAGAGGGGCATCGTCAGCATGGAAATAAATGTAGTCCAAAGAACGATATCGGAAGATAATTTTTCCCCGTATCCATACTGTTCCACCATCATGGGCACAACAATGGCCGAAGGCAGTGCCACAGAAAGCAGGAAAATGGATTTTGCCATGGTCCCCGCAGGAACGAAATGCATGAGGAGAATGGCCAGAAGGGGCATCAGGATCATTTTGATGACACTGAATTCCAAAGCCTGTTTTTCCTTGAACAGGGAGGTGATGCCGCTATCCCCCGCCAGTGCGCCGATATAGATCAGGGACAAGGGCGTTGCCAGATCGCCCAGTTTTTTCAGAAACCCGATGCCCGCCTCCGGCAGCAGACGAGTCGTATCCGTCACTGCCAGAGTCATCCCCACGGCAATGGCAATACAATTCGGATTCAGCAATATTTTACGGGCCGTTTTGCCTAAGCCCTGCAGGCCACCGATTTTTTTATTTTCGATGACACAAACGCCATAGCTCCACAAATACAGATTCAGGGACAATACCCCCGCAGACATATATAATACTCCTTCGCTGCCGAAAAATATCTGGGTAACAGGCAGACCGATAAATCCCGTATTCAGAGATGCCACCGTAATATCCAGCATGGGATGCAGACGGGCATCCACCTTGCGGAAACGAGCATACAGGCGGATCAGATAGCCAAAAATCACCATTGCCGCGATCTGGGCCGCTGCCATCAATAAAAATCCCTTCAGAATACGATCATCCACCTGAATGGAGGAAATCGTCGTGATAAGCATGGCTGGGATCGTCACATGCATGACCATACCACCCATATTTTTATTTGTCTCTCTGTTCAGCCAGCCTTTTTTATTGCAGTAATAGCCGACAATAATCAGAGCAAACAGTAAGAAAAACTGTCCGTACATAATAACTCCTTTTTTTCAAAAAGAAAGGGGCAGTCCGCCCCTTTTTATATTTTAGTAATGTAACACAGATTCAATTTTGTATGCGGGCAGAACCTTTCTGCCTTCCAAAAAGTCCAATTCGATCAAAAACAGCAGTGCAGCCACTTCGCCGCCCATTTCTTCCACCATTTCCACAATGGCCTTTGCTGTGCCGCCAGTTGCCATCAGGTCATCCACAATGACTACCTTCTGACCGGGCTGAATCGCATCCTTATGCATTTCGATCGTAGCTGTGCCATATTCCAGAGCATATTCCTTGCTTACCACTTCTGCAGGCAGTTTACCGGCTTTACGTACAGGAACAAAGCCTTTGCCCATATTATACGCAACGGGCATACCAAAAATGAACCCTCTGGATTCGGGGCCCAGTACCAGATCAAAATCAACGCCTTCCAGTTTTGCTGTCATCTGGTCAATGGCTTCCTTCATGCCTTCTGCATCCTTCAGCAGTGTTGTGATATCGCGGAACAGAACACCTTCCTGAGGGAAATTTTCAATAGATCTGATTTTATCTTTTAAGTCCA
>CALFPN010000004.1 GCA_937919015.1 uncultured Clostridia bacterium | reverse complement strand
GCTGCTGCACCCTGCATTCGATCAGGCTGCCCTGAAGGCTGCAAAAGCAATCGGAAAAGGTCTGCCCGCATCCCCTGGTGCTGCTGCCGGTAAAGTATACTTTACAGCAGAAGAAGCAAAAGCGGCTGCAGAAGCAGGCGACAGAGTAATTCTGGTTCGTCTGGAAACATCTCCCGAAGATATCGAAGGTATGGCTGCATCTCAGGGTATCCTGACAGTTCGTGGTGGTATGACATCCCACGCTGCAGTAGTAGCTCGTGGTATGGGTACATGCTGCGTATCCGGTTGTGAAGAAATCAAAATGAATGAAGAAGCGAAAACATTCACACTGGGCGGCAAAACATTTGCAGAAGGCGACTACATCTCTCTGGATGGTTCCACAGGTAACATCTACGGCGAAGATATTCCTACTGTAGAAGCTGAAATCACAGGCAACTTTGAAACATTCATGAAATGGGCAGATGCGAAGAGAAGTCTGAAAGTAAGAACAAATGCTGACACCCCTCACGATGCTCAGGTTGCTATCGACTTTGGTGCAGAAGGGATCGGCCTGACAAGAACAGAGCATATGTTCTTCGAAGCTGACAGAATCATGAAATTCAGAAAGATGATCATGTCTGACACCGTAGAAGAAAGAGAAGCAGCTCTGGAAGGCATTGAACCTTTCCAGAAAGAAGACTTCAAAGGCATCTACAGAGCAATGAAAGAAAGACCTGTTACCATCCGTCTGCTGGATCCCCCTCTGCATGAATTCATGCCTAACACAGAGGAAGAATTTGCGCAGCTGGCTGAAATGACAGGTAAAACTGTAGAAGAACTGAAAATCAAAGCAAGAGGTCTGCACGAACTGAACCCTATGATGGGTCACCGTGGCTGCCGTCTGGCTGTAAGCTATCCTGAAATCGCGAAGATGCAGGCAAAAGCAATCATGGAAGCTGCTGTTGAAGTTTCTGAAGAAGAAGGCATCAACATCGTTCCTGAAATCATGATCCCTCTGATCGGCGAAATCAAGGAACTGAAATTCGTGAAAAACATCGTTGTGGAAACAGTAGAAAAAGTTTTCGAAGCAAAAGGCAGAAAGCTGGACTATCTGGTTGGTACAATGATCGAAATCCCCAGAGCTGCGCTGACAGCTGATGAAATTGCTACAGAAGCAGAATTCTTCTCCTTCGGTACAAATGACCTGACACAGATGACATTCGGTCTGTCCCGTGATGACGCCGGTAAGATTCTGGCTGACTACATCGATAAAAATATCTATGAAGTTGACCCTACAGCAAGACTGGACAGAACAGGCGTTGGTTTGCTGATGAAATGGGCAGTTGAAAAAGCAAAACCCGTTCGTCCTGACATCCATCTGGGTATCTGCGGTGAACACGGTGGCGATCCTTACTCCATTGAATTCTGCCACCTGATCGGTCTGGATTATGTATCCTGTTCTCCTTACCGTGTGCCTATCGCAAGACTGGCAGCGGCACAGGCTCAGCTGACATATCCTAGATAAAGGCCGAAGGCCTTACGATGAAATGGTATTTCATCGTGGGAGACAGAAGTATAAACAGATGCGAGCCTGCGGCGGCGCACTGTTTTCCTCGACGGAAATGAATTCCGTCTGCGGATTCCATTTGGAAAACAACGTGTTTTCCAAGCCTTTCCGTGAATTAGTACATAAGGCTTCCCTTTATGGGAAGCCTTTTCTTTTGTGGAAATGGAAAATGATGGAATGAAAAAGGCTTTTTCGGAAGAAAGAGGGCTTTTTTTATTGGAAAATCAACGAAAACATTGAAAAATGGGAAAGGGTCATGTAAAATAGACTGCGGATTTATTTTAGAGAAACTTTTAAGGAGGAAATTTCAATGTCTAAAGAAAAGAAAAAATTGCCTTTGGCGTTGTGGATCTTTGTTGGTTTGGTTCTGGGCTGCATTGCCGGTGCTGCCCTGATGAAAACGCCTGAAATTGCAGTGAACTACATTAAACCCTTTGGTACACTGTTCCTGAATCTGGTGAAATTTATCGTGGTGCCCATCGTGCTGTTCTCCATCATGAGCGGTGTGATTTCCATGAAGGATATGAGAAAGGTCGGCAGCATCGGTGTGAAAACCATTGCGTACTATATGTGCACAACAGCACTGGCTGTTTTGATCGGTATGATAATGGCGAATGTTTTTAAGGGGAATTTCAACCAGCTGGCCACAAGCGGCTTGGAATATGAAGCGGCGGCTGCTCCCAGCTTTATGGATACCATCGTTAATATTTTCCCCAGCAATGCCGTTGCGCCTTTGGTGAATGCCAATATGCTGCAGGTAATTGTGATCGCCCTGTTCTTTGGCTTTGGTACCATTGCTGTGGCAGAGAAGGGGAAAGCCTTTGCCCAGTTTGTGGAAAGTGCAAATGCTGTTTCCATGTTCATTATGGATGCTATCATTAAACTGAGTCCAATCGGTGTATTCTGCTTGATTACGCCTGTTGTGGCAGAGAATGGCCCTAAGATTCTGGGTGATCTGGCTATGGTTCTGGGGGTAGCGTATATTGCATATATCCTGCATATGGTTCTGGTATATTCTGCAACAGTAAAAGTTCTGAGTGGCATGAGCCCTGTGAAGTTTTTCAAAGGGATGCTGCCTGCGATTATGTTTGCTTTTTCCAGTGCATCTTCTGTAGGTACATTGCCTCTGAATCTGGAATGTGTACAGAAACTGGGGGCAAAAAAAGACGTTGCCAGCTTCGTTCTGCCTTTGGGCGCAACCATCAATATGGACGGTACAGCGATTTATCAGGGCGTGTGCGCGATCTTTATCGCAACATGTTATGGTATTGATCTGACGCTGGGTCAGCAGGTAACGATCGTTCTGACGGCAACACTGGCTTCTATTGGTACAGCGGGTGTTCCCGGTGCGGGCATGATTATGCTGGCGATGGTTCTGCAGAGTGTAGGTCTGCCTGTAGAGGGGATCGCGCTGGTAGCCGGTATCGACCGTATCTTTGATATGGGCCGTACAACAGTGAATATTACAGGCGATGCGGCTTGCACCCTGTGCGTTTCTAAAATGGAAGAAAAGAGACAGGCTTCTATTGAAGCAAGAATGAAAGCATTATAATAGAAGAAATAAAAAGCTCGATCACGATGTGGTCGAGCTTTTGTTATGTCTGCAGGGGCGGCTTTGGGGAAAAGAAAACGTGATGTTGAAATAAAATGAAAAAAGTTGAAAAAAGGTGTTGACATTTTTCGGGAAGCGTGTATAATAAATAAATGTGTCTGGCGAAAAGACATGAAAAACAAAATATCAAAAGGATTTACAGCAAATGTTTTGAAAGAAAAACATTGACAAGCAAAATCTGATCTGATATAATAATTTTCGCTGATAAGAAATCGGCAAAGCACTGAAAAAAAGAAAATAAAAAAGTTTTAAAAAGTGCTTGACAACAAAATGAAGATTTGGTAAAATAATCTTCGACCGCTGCAAAAGCGGGTTGATCCTTGAAAACTGAACAATGGATATGAATAACACACAACCCATAGTCAAT
>CALFPN010000003.1 GCA_937919015.1 uncultured Clostridia bacterium | reverse complement strand
CAGATGCGGCGGTTGCCCAAAGGGCAAGGTTTGCGAAGCAAATCCTGCTTGAACAGTGCGTCCCCAAGGTCTTAGCAGATGACGTTCTGCGGTGTGCCATCTTCCCATTTCAGGATATTTTCAGACACGATCTGTGCGCGTGTAAACAGTGCTTCATGGGACGCAAAGGCAACATGGGGTGTCACCACTGTATGTTTCGCATGCATCAGAGGATGGTCTGCGGGAACGGGGGGTTCCATTTCGAATACATCAATGCCTGCGCCGGCAATTCTTTCTTCGTTCAATGCCTTTGCCAGAGCTTCGCTGTCCACAACGGGGCCACGGGCTGTATTCAGCAGGATGGCGTTTTTCTTCATCAGGCCGATTTCCTTTTCGCCAATCAGGCCTTTTGTCTTGTCATTCAGAGGTACATGGAGGGAAACGATATCAGATACCTTCAGCACGTCTTCCAGAGACATATATTCGATGCCCAGACCTTCCATTTCGGGTTTTACGGTTCTGCTGTAAGCAACGACCTTGCAGCCGAAAGCCTGCGCGATTCTTGCTACTTTACCACCGATGGCACCTGTACCAACGATACCAAAGGTTTTGCCGAACAGTTCGCCGCCCACCAGACCAGCTTTTGTGCCTTCCTTACGGCAAACAGCGTCACAGGCGGGGATATTACGCAGCACGGAAATCGCCAGACCAAAAGCCAATTCTGCTACGGCGTTTGTGGAATAGCCCGCTGCGTTGCAAACGCAGATGCCCTTTTCTTTGCAGAAATCCACATCGATATGGTCAACCCCTGTGAATGCCACGGAGAGCAGCTTCAGGTTTTCGCATTTTTCGATAACATTTTTGCGGAAGGGCTGGTTTGCGATGATGATGATATCTGCATCTTTACCACGTTCCGCCAGTTTTTCCTGATCTTCTTCTTTTGTGTCATAAGCCACGATTTCATGGCCTCTTGCCTTTACGGCTGCGGTTGCTTCTGCCAATTTTTCGGGTGTGATGCCCAGGGGTTCGATGATGACGATTTTCATGTTCTGTGCCTCCTAAATCCGTGTAATAAATGTGATATTTTATAGTAACTGCAATAAATTTCATTGTATAATCGTATGATACTGCAGTTTTTTTCAAAATACAATAGTCCTTGTATAAAAAACGCGAAAAGTTTATAATAAATAAAAGTTTGAAAAAGGAGGATGCAAAGAAGATGAGCGTTTTATTTTTAGAATACCCCAAATGTACCACCTGCAAGAAGGCAAAAGCATGGCTGGAGGCAAACTCCGTTGCCTTCACGGACAGACATATCGTGGAAAATAACCCCACTGCGGAAGAATTAAAAGCTTGGTGGGAAAAGAGTGGTCTGCCCCTGAAGAAATTCTTCAATACCAGCGGTCTTTTGTATAAGGAACTGCAGCTGAAGGACAAGATTCCCACCATGACAGAGGAAGAACAGATCGAACTGCTTTCCACCAACGGCATGCTGGTGAAACGCCCCCTGATCATTGGGGAGGATTTCGTTCTGGTGGGCTTCAAGGAAGCAGAATGGGAAAAATTGAAATAAATGATAAAAAGCCCTTGGGCTTTTTGTCGGGAGGGTGCACCCAGAAGCACCGACCATTAAAAAAAGAGCCTTTTGGCTCTTTTTTTTATTCTGCGATGATTTCCCCCGTCCAAGGATCAACCACGGCATAATTGTTACTGTTCCCCTGCAAATCAAAGAGATAATACAGATCATTCCAAGGGTCGTTATCCAGTTCCACCTCTGCGGAGGGGATAAAATTTTCAATGAAAATAGCAGAAATCGCATCTTCATATTCCTTCACATCATAGCCTGCCGCCATGAGTTTTGCTTCTGCTTCATCCACGGTACAGATCCCCGTCCATCTGGGCGTGACCAGCGTCACCCCAATCAGCAACGCAAAAGTCAGCATCAGATTCCATGCATTGGCAGCATTTTTATCCATGCCCGCCTTCTGGGCCTTCTCCAGACCAAAGGCAAGGGGTGTAATTGTCAAAAACTGGAGGCCATACAACCGCAGTCTCGGCATCTGCCAGCAAACCACCAGCAACAAAACCACAGCCGCTGCTGCAAGGCACCAGCCCACAATTTTTTCCCCTTTATCAAAATCCATTTTCGCAGATTCCTTTGGCGGCTTAAAATGATGAATGACAGAAATGATCAGCGTACCAACGCCCATACCCAGCCAGCCTCCCCAGTTGGTTTCAATGACTCCGCCATAAATGGTATTTTCGATATAATGCAGAGAATAAACAGACAGACCGCCGCAGATGAGAGCCAGTCCCCAAAGCCAGAGCTTACGGTCTTTCCGTTCTTCCATGGGCTGTTCCATATCATGTTCCGCAGGGTTTTCCCAGTCCCAGTCTTTTCTCAGAAATCCCATTTATACTCCCCCTTCTCTGGAACGATACCAGTTGCCCAGTTCCGGTTCCGTCGTCTCCGATGCAGAAAGGATGATCTCGCCACCTTTGGGATTGATAATGAAGCGATAGGGTTCGCCCTCTTTTCTGCCAAAAACCATATAATATTTTTCTTCCTGCATTTCTTCCTCATAAAAAGATTTGTCCACAGCATCCCGATAGACCCATGCTCCCTTCAGCCAGCCCAGATATTCCGCTTCCGAAAAGCCCTGTTCTGCAATGG
>CALFPN010000002.1 GCA_937919015.1 uncultured Clostridia bacterium | reverse complement strand
GTATGGGACAAGCCTATCCTGACAGACTCCGGCGGGTTTCAGGTATTCTCTCTGGGCCTTCTGAGAAAAATCAAAGAGGAGGGCGTATATTTCAGTTCCCATATTGATGGCAGAAAGATTTTCATGGGTCCCGAAGAAAGTATGCAGATCCAGTCTAATCTGGGTTCTACCATTGCCATGGCTTTTGACGAATGTATCGGTCTGCCTGCGGAAAGACCCTATGTAGAGGCATCCGTAGCCAGAACCACACGCTGGCTGGAACGCTGCAAAAAAGAAATGGCAAGACTGAACTCTCTGGAGGATACTGTCAATAAACAGCAGATGCTGTTCGGCATCAATCAGGGGGCAACCTATAAAGATATTCGTATCGAACACGCAAAAGTGATTACAGATATGGATTTGGACGGTTATGCCATTGGCGGTCTGGCCGTTGGCGAAAGCCATGCAGAAATGTATCAGGTGTTAGAGGATGTTGTACCTCATCTGCCCGTGGACAAGCCCACATACCTGATGGGGGTTGGCACACCGGAAAATATTCTGGAAGCGGTGGAAAGAGGGGTAGACTTCTTTGACTGCGTTCTGCCTGCGAGAAACGGACGTCATGCCCATGTTTATACAAATTTCGGCAAACTGAATCTGCTGAATGCAAAGTATGAAAAAGATGATACACCCATTGACGAAACCTGTCATTGTCCTGCCTGCAGAAGATATACCAAGGCGTATATCCGCCATCTGTTTAAGGCGAAGGAAATGCTGGCTATGCGTCTTTGCGTTATGCATAACCTGTATTTCTTCAATAGCCTGATGGAAGAAATCAGACAGGCCATTGAGGAAGATCGTTTCCATGAATATAAAAAACAGAAATTGGAGGATTTCAAGCGCGCAAGCGGGAAATAAAATCTGCAATACTTGACGGAAAATAAAAAATTATATATAATTATCTATTAGTGAAACAAAAATTAAGTCGAATGAAGTTAGGAGAGAGAGCAATGGCACCTTTTTTACTTGACACAGTAATTGCACCTACAGGGGAAGCTGCAGCACAGACAACACAGAAAACAGGTCTTTTTGGCGCATGGGGTACAGAGCACCCTGTAATGCTGATTGTTGTTTACTGCGTGGTTCTGCTGGTAATTATGTATTTCCTGTCTGTAAGACCTACACAGAAAAAGGAAAAGAAACTGGCTGAACTGAGAAATGCAATCGTTGTTGGTGATTCCATCATTACAAACAGTGGTTTCTACGGCAAAGTTGTAGATGAAACATATGATGCATGGATCATTGAATTTGGTATGAACAGAGGCGTTCGTGTCCCCGTTGCGAAAACAGAGGTTTTCGGTAAGGCGGAACTGAATCTGTCCATGGAAGCACCTGTACAGGAAGAAGAACCCAAAAAGAAAAAAGGTCTTTTCAGCAAAGGCGAATAAAGTATATCAAATCAGATTCCTGTCTGCAGGAGTCTGATTTTTTTATCTTTTGAAAGGAAGGTGTGTTTTTATGAAAAAGCATATTTATTTTCCTTCTTCTGATGGCAATACAAAGCTGCATGCCGTGATTTGGGAGACAGAAACGAAGCCCAGAGCCACCGTACAGATTTCCCATGGTATGGTAGAATATGTGGAGCGTTATGAGGAATTTGCAAAATTTATGAATGTTCATGGTATTCTGGTGGCAGGTAATGACCATCTGGGTCACGGAGATTCTTATACAGAAGAATGGCAGAAAGGTTATTTTGCAAAAAAGAGAGGAGATATCTGCGCATTGCAGGATCTACATAGAATGACACTGCTTTTGCAGAAAAAATATCCGAATATCCCTCATTTTCTGTTTGGTCACAGCATGGGTTCGTTTTTTGCGAGAAGATATCTCTGTATGTATCCCAATGATATTGATGGTGCCATAATCTGCGGTACAGGTTGGCAGCCGAAGCCTGTTCTGGAAGGCGCACTGCTTTTGACAAAACTGGGTACGATCTTTCGCGGGGATAAGTATCGCTGTCCGATCATCAATCAGCTTGCGTTTGGCTCTATCAATAAGGCCTTTGAACCGGCAAAAACACCGAAAGACTGGCTTTCCCGAAACGAGGAGGCCGTTGCAAAATATGTGGCTGACCAGAAATGCGGCTTTCTGTTTACATTAAACGGTTATCGCACGCTGTTTCGTTCCATGTATCTGGCGCAGGATAAAATGCAGCTGGGAAAAATGGATGAAGACCTGCCGATTCTCTTCATTTCCGGAGAAATGGACCCAGTGGGCGATTTCGGCAAGGGCGTGAAAAAAGCGGTCAATGCCTTTTATACTTCCGGCATGCAGGATGTGGAATGTATTCTTTATCCCGAAGCACGTCATGAACTTATCAATGAATTGAATCGAGAGGAAGTCTTTCAGGATGTACTGGAATGGTTGGAATTTCACATATAACAGCTTTTTCGATAAGCGGAGGATTGTTTTGGATGATTTGAAGATTCTCATGTTTTATGCTATACTGAATGTAAAATAAAATGCTTGTATTGGTATGATGGAAAAGGTAAGGAGAGATCCAAATGAAAAAAGTATTGTTTGTAGATTGCTGTATTCGTAGAGAAGGCTCCCGTTCCAAACAGCTGGCAGATCATTTCATTGCTGAACTACAGAAAACAGGGGAATATGAGGTGGAAACCCTTTGCCTGATGGATGAAAATCTGTCTTATTTTTCCGATGGATTCTTTCTGCAGAGAGAACGTCTTCTGGAAGAAGGTAATTTGGAACATCCCCGTTTCCGTTATGCCCACCAGTTTGCGGCTGTAGATAAAATTGTGATTGCAGCACCTTTCTGGGATCTGAGCTTTCCTGCATTACTGAAGGTTTATATTGAAAATCTTTGTGTAGACGGCATCACTTTCCATACGGACGAACATGGTCTCCATGGCCTTTGTAAGGCGGATCATATGGTATATCTGACGGCAAGAGGCGGCATTTATACGGATTCCCCCATGGAACAGGGCTCCGCCTATCTGAAACAGATGTCAGCCTTCTTTGGCATCGACAGATATGACTGTGTAGCGGCAGAGGGGCTGGATATCGGGGCATGGCCCGTGGAAGAACTGATGGATAAAGCAAAAGAAAAAGCGACGGAAGTGGCGAAAACATTTTGAAAAATGAAATAGAAAAAAGCGGCGGTATTTACTGCCGTTTTTTATTAGGAGGGACTTTATGAAATTGTTCCATATCAGTGACTTGCATCTGGGAAAGCGTGTATATGAATTTTCCATGCTGGAGGAGCAGAGAGAACTGCTGCAAACCGTTTTAAATAAAATTGAAGAAGAAAAGCCGGATATTCTGCTGATTACAGGGGATGTGTATGATAAGCCTGTACCACCGACGGAGGCTGTAAAGTTGCTGGACTGGTTTCTGACAGAGCTTTCAGAGAGAAGATTGCCCACCTATATGATCGCGGGGAACCATGATTCTGCCCAGAGATTGGAATTTGGGAAGGAGATCATGGGGAAGAATGGCATCCATATTGCGGGCAGTATCCATGGAAAGCCGGAACAGTTTACAGAAACAGATGTATTCGGGAATGTAAATATCTGGCTGATGCCCTTTTTCAAGCGGGCCCATGTCAATGGTGCGTTGGGAGAAAGTTTCTCTTCTTACGGAGAAGCGGCAAAAGCACTGCTGGAAAGAGCGGAAATCGACTTTACAGAGAGAAATATCATTCTGGTACATCAGTTTGTAACGTGGAAAGGGAAGGCGGAACGCAGTGATTCGGAAATGCTCTCCCTGGGCGGTGTGGAGGAGATTGATGCATCTCTTTTCTTTCATTTCGATTATGCGGCTTTGGGCCATTTGCATAGTCCCCAGCGGATCGGGAAAGATACGGTGCGGTATGCAGGTTCTCCCATGCCTTATTCTTTTTCGGAGATTCGCCAAAAAAAAGGAATCACAGTGGTGGAACTGAAAGAAAAAGGAACTGTTTTCATGGATTTTATCCCTTTGGAAACAAAACGTAGCTATCGGGAGATCAGAGGGCCTTTGCAGGAATTGATTGATACGGCAAAGGCAGAGGGCGGCTCTGAAGATTATATCCGATGTGTTTTGACGAACCAGGAAGCCCTCCTTGATCCCATCGGCCAGCTGCGCAGTGTATATCCAAACCTGATGACATTGGAATTTGCCCAAAGGGACAGTGCATATGAGCAGGAAATCACTGTGGATATGGAAGAGATCAAGCCCGATGAACTATTTGCTGTCTTTTTTGAAAAGCAAAATGAGAAGGAGTTGGATGAAACCCAGCATAAACTATTGCAAAAAATCTGGAAAGGAATGGAGGGAGCGGAATGAAACCACTAAACTTAACAATTTCTGCTTTTGGCCCCTTTGCAGAACGTACAGAAATCTCTTTTGAGAAGCTGGGCGGTCAGGGATTATTCCTGATCAGTGGGGATACGGGGGCCGGCAAGACCACCTTGTTTGACGCCATTTGCTTCGCTTTGTTTGGGGAAGCCAGTGGCTCCAATCGAGGGATTGACAGCGTCCGCAGCGATTTTGCTTTACCAAGTACAAAAACCTATGTGACATTCACTTTTTCCCATCAGGGACAGCAGTATCATGTGGTAAGAAATCCCGCCTACCAGAGACCAAAACTGCGGGGGGAGGGGATGACAGCGGAAAGTGCCGATGCAGCCCTTTATCGGGAAGAAAAGGGAGAAAAGGAAACCATTGCAACGGGATTTACCCCTGTAAAAAATGAAATAGAGATACTTCTTGGGGTGGATGCAAAACAGTTTAAGCAGATCTGTATGATCGCCCAAGGAGAATTTCTGAAATTGCTGTATGCAGACAGTACAGAAAGAGGGGCCATTTTCCGTAAGGTTTTCCACACGAATCTCTATGCAGATTTTCAGAGAAGGCTGAAAGAAGCAGAGAAGGAAAAACGCGTTGATTTCGAAGATGGCGAAAAACGATTGCTGCAGTATTTACGGCAGATGACAGGCGGTGAGCTACAAAGAGCGGATTTGCACCAGAGTGATACGATGATTTCCCAACAGGAAATTCGTCTGAGCAGGGAGAAAATGGAACTGGCGGAACAAGAAGCGGTTTTGGCAGATTTCGAACGGGACATCCATCAACTGGAACTGCAGATGGCGGAAGGCAGGGAGACAGAACGTCTGCTGGAACAGGCAGAAAAGGCAAAACAGGAATGGATGGCATCCGCTGCACATATGGAAGAAAAACAGATGGAAGCAGCATATCTGAAAAAACAGAGAATGGCCTTGGATCATGTTTTTCCTGCGGCCCAGGAGGCGGAAAAGGCTTTCTCTGCATTAAAAAACATAGAACAGTTTTTGCAGAAAAATAAGGAAGCACTGCAGAAAGCAGAAGGGAAACTGCAGCAATTACAGCAGCAAAAAGACGCCTTTGCAGAAAAGAAGCCTGTGCTGGAAGAAAAACGGATACAGCTGCGGAAATGGAATGAAGAAAAGGCTCGTTATATCCGCAAAGAAGCTCTGGAAGAAGAATTGCAGCAGCTTTCCAAGGATAAAACAGACTTGGAACAACAGCTTTTTTCGATAAAGGAAGAATCCGACGCTCAGAAAAAGAGGATAGAGGAATGGAAAAGGACGATCCTTGAGGGGGAAAAACTGCAGGCAGAGATCAAACTGCAGGAGCAGACCCTGTGTATGAAAAAAGAACGGATCGATGCCATTGAGGCTTTTCTCAAGCAGGAAACAGAGATTCAGAAAAAGGAAGAAGAACTGCAAAATTTAAGAAAAATATACTTGCAGGCAGAAAGAACGTGGCAGGCGGCAAAAGAAGATGCTGATCTGGCAGAAACGCTTTTTCTCAGGGCACAGGCAGGGTTTCTTGCGGCTGATCTGGAGGAAGGTGCAGCATGTCCTGTTTGTGGCTCTGTGCATCATCCCCATAAGGCGGTTCTAACAGTAAATGCACCTACGGAGATAGAATGGAAAGAAAAACAGGCGGTGCAGGAAATTGCAGCAAAAAAACGGCAGCAACTGGCAGAAGAAGGGAAAGCAGAGAAGGAAACATTGCTGCTTTTAAAGAAGAATTTGCAGGAAGGCTGTGACAGGCTGGGGCTTACCGTCGGAGACCTTTTTGCTGAAAGAGATGCTATAGGGAAAGAATATGCTGTGATGCAAACAAAATTAGCAGAACAGCACAAAAAAGCAGCTTCTATAGAAGCATTGATTCCACAGCTGGAAAGGCTGGAACAGAAAGTGGCAGAACAGGATGATGCCATGATGGAGAAAGAAGGCAAACTGGCAGAGATACACTCTCTGTTTCAGAAAAAACAGGGGGAATATACCATTTTGCAGGAGCAGCTGGGGCTGTTGACTGTTTCGGAAATGGAAGAGAAATGCGCCGTTTTACAACGGGAGTTGACTTCCGCAGTAGAAGAAGAAGCGGCTCTGGAGATGGAATGGCAGAATGTCAGAGAAGAAAAGGAACGTTTTTTTGCATTGGGTGAAAAGGCGGAAACAGAGATCCTTTCTGCAGAAAAAATGGCGGCAGAAGCTGAAGAACACTTTTCGGAAGTCCTTGCCAGATATGAGTTCAAAGATGTGGAGGAGTATCAGGCTATCTTAGTGGAGCGCACTCTTTTGGAAGAAGCGGAAATGGAAAACAGAAACTATTTTTCTGATCTTGCATTATTAAAACAAACGGCGGAGACCCTGCAGCAGCAATGCAGCCGGAAGGAGCAGAAGGACATTCCTGCTTTAGACAAGCAGAAACAGATTTTGGAAAAGAAAAAGGAAACAATGAAAACGGAAATCGATCTGCGAAAGCAGGAAACAGCAGTTTTGGAGAATCTGCTGGGAAATGCAAAGCAGGAGTCTGCATTACGGAAGAAAGCCATCAAAGAATATTTACCCATCATGGAGCTTTCCAAAACAGCGAATGGAGAGCTGACAGGGAAGGAAAAAATTGCTTTTGAGCAGTTCGTACAAGGATTCTATTTTCAGAAGATTTTGCAAGCGGCCAATCTGCGTCTGAAGGACATGACGGAAGGCAGGTATCTTTTGCTCCACGCGCAAAAGGCTGCCAATAAACGTTCTCAGGCCGGTTTGGAGGTAGAAGTTCTTGACCATTATACGGGGAAGAGCCGTTCTGTACGCTCCCTTTCCGGCGGGGAAGCTTTCAAGGCGTCCCTTTGTCTGGCCTTGGGGCTTTCGGATGTGATACAGGCCCATGCCGGCGGTGTGCGTATGGATGCCATGTTTATTGATGAAGGCTTTGGCTCTCTGGATGACCACTCCAGAGAGCAGGCGGTAGAAGTATTGCAGAAGCTTTCCTATGGGAACAGGCTGGTAGGTATTATCTCCCATGTGTCTGAATTGAAAGAGACCATTGATAAAAAAATTATTGTGAAAAAAGGCAGTGCGGGCAGCACTGTGGAATGGAAGGCATGAAAAAACTCCATGTAGGTCAAACTGCATGGAGTTTTTGCTGTCAATTTTCATTTTTGATAAAAAGAAGTGTGAACACTAGAAGCAGGGGGAGATTGCAGAAAATCACCGTGAGACTGCCGAAATGATTCGTCATCAATCCGCCAATGCCGGCACCGAGGATGAAAAAAACGATCACACCATAGTACTTCAAGGCTTTTTTGCGTTCGACCGGATTTTTCGTTTGAGTGAATCGGAAGAGCAGCTCCGTCCCGCTGCGAAGATTGCCGGTACACATGGTAGATGCATAGGGTAGACCGTGAACTTTACGGAAACTTTGCACCTGCAGGGAGCAAACGAAAGAAACCAGAATATTGGCAATTAAGTCATGGTTACCACCTAAAGGCAGATAGGACACGATAAACAGGATCGCAACTTCAAAGAGTAGGATGATCTGCCGCCAATGTATGTTGGGCATAGGAAGAACGATTTTTTTGATCCATTCATCTGTAAAGATGCCCAGTACAAAGGCCAGAATGGGGATGAAATAGAACAAGGCGGGTAACCATTCTCTTTCAGCCAGATGCAGCCCGAAAAGAACGATATTGCCGGTTTGGGCATTGGCGAAAACACCGCCTCTTGCCACATAAGTATAGGCATCCAAAAAACCGCCGACGATGGCCAGCAGCATGGCGATCAGATAGGAGTCTGACATTTGCCGCTTAGAATATATCATAATACAAAACCTCTTTTATTTTATAGTAAATATTTTCGATCCAGAGACCGATATTGCAGCACCTCCAGCAGATGTTTCAGGGAAATCTGTTCTTCGCCTGAAAGATCGGCCGCAGTTCTTGCCAGCTTTAAAATTTTATGGTATGCTCTGGCACTCAGCTCCATACGTTCAAAGGCAGAGCGAAGAATTTCTTTATCTTTGGGGTGGAGCCTGCAGTATTTTTCAATCTGGGCAGCATCCATTTGTGCATTGAAATAAATCCCCTCGTTTTTGAAACGTTCCAGTTGTATTTTGTGGGCGCGAACCACTCTTTCTTTGATAGAAGCGGAAGATTCCGCAGGGGAGGCATTATCCAGATCATCATAAGCCACAGGGGGCATTTCTACCATCAGATCGATACGATCCAGCAAAGGGCCGCTGATTTTCCTGTGATACTTCATGATTTCATTGGCGGAGCAATGACATTTTTCACTGTTGCCCAGATATCCGCAGGGACAGGGGTTCATGGCCGCTGTCAGCATGAAATCGGAAGGGAAAGTCAGTGTGCCGTTGACACGGGCGATGGTCACTTTGCCATCCTCCAAGGGCTGACGCATGACTTCCAGTGCGTTTCTCTGAAATTCCGGCAGTTCATCCAAAAACAAAACACCGTGATGGGCCAAAGAAATTTCTCCCGGTTTGGGAATCCGTCCGCCGCCGGTCAGGGCAGAGGCAGAAATGGTATGGTGGGGCGAGCGGAAGGGACGTGTTTTTACCAGAGCGTTCTTTTCCTTCAAAAGACCTGCAACACTGTATATTTTTGTGATTTCAATGCTTTCCTCAAAGCTCAGATCCGGAAGGATCGTAGGCAGTCGTTTGGCCAGCATGGTCTTGCCGCTGCCGGGAGGGCCGATCAAGAGGATATTATGACCGCCTGCCGCGGCAATTTCCATGGCACGTTTGGCATTTTCCTGCCCTTTTACATGGGAAAAATCTAGATTTTCTAAAGAATCTTCTGATCTTACAAAGGATTTTTCTCCGCTTTTTACAAAGGATTCGATTTGTTTGCCGCCGGAAAGATGGTCTATCATTTCAATCAAGGAATGAACGGGATAAACGATCAACCCTTCCACAAGAGCAGCTTCCTCTGCATTTTCGGCAGGGACGAAGCATTGTTGAACGCCGCGGCGAAATCCGTCATACATCATGGGCAATACGCCGTTGACAGGGCGTACAGAGCCATCCAGAGATAGTTCCCCTGTGACGATGGCATCCTGCAGTTTATCGGAAGAAAACAGATTGCAGGCGGCAAGAATACCCAAAGCAATGGGCAAATCAAAGGAAGCCCCTTCTTTTTTCGTATCAGCAGGGGCTAAATTGACGGTAATCCGTTTGACGGGAAAAGAATAATTGGAGTTACGGATGGCAGTGCGGACACGCTCTCTTGATTCCTTTACAGCGGAATCGGGCAGACCAACAATATCAAAAGCCGGCAGACCATTACTCAGGTCTACTTCTACATCCACAGGATAGCTGTCAATGCCCATGAGGGCGGCGGATTTTATGATAGAAAGCATTTTGAACGCCTCTTTTCTCTTGGATTTTGATTTTATCATATCAACATTCACTAAAAATTTCAATTTGTATCACAGAATTCCTACATATAAATAAGCGATTATTCACGAAATTACAAAGTTCGAAAAAATTTAGTATTGAATTTTGCTTGGAAACGTTTTATAGTAAAGAACATGATTAAAAAGGGGAAGGAGTGTTCGTATGGAAGAATATTATCTGATGTGGCTGAGTCGTGTGGATGGCTTTGGCTTCAAACGGGTCAATCAGCTTTTGGAACACTTCGGCAGTGCGGAAGCTCTTTGGCACGCAGAACCTGAGGAGCTCAAAGCCGTACATGGCCTTGGCGAAAAGATGGTATCGCTTTTGATTTCCTCTAGAGATGAGAATCAGCTGAATGACTGGATCATTGAACTGGAAGAAAAAGAGATCACATTCTATTCCTATTGGCATCCCCGTTATCCTCGGCTTTTAAGAGAAATTGCAGATCCGCCTCTTGGGATATATGTCAGAGGGGAGTTGCCGGATGATGATATTGATACTGTAGCCATCATTGGTGCCAGAAAATGTTCCCGTTACGGGGCAACGGTAGCCTATGACATTGCCAAAGAACTGGGAAAAACCAATGTTGTCGTTGTCAGCGGCATGGCCCGTGGTATTGACAGTGAAGGTCACAGGGGGATTCTGGATGGCGGCGGAAAAACCATTGCCGTTTTGGGCTGCGGTGTAGATATCTGTTATCCGCCGGAAAATCAGGAGTTAATGGAGCGCATTGCAGAAAATGGCTGTATCATTTCTGAATTTGCGCCGGGTATGCCTGCGGTGCCGGGAAACTTTCCCAGCCGCAACCGAATTATTGCGGGACTAAGCAAAATGGTGGTTGTGGTAGAAGCAGGTAAGAAAAGTGGTACATTGATTACGGCTGACCTTGCGCTGGATTACGGAAGAGATGTCTTTGTTGTTCCGGGCAATGTGACCAGTGCATTGAGCAAAGGTACAAATGCACTGATCAAACAGGGGTGTCCCATCATTACAGAGGGCGAAGACATTCTGATCGCATTAGGGATCGCATATAAAGAAGAGGAAAAGGAAAACTTTAAAAATAAAACAGCAGAGAATATTTCTGCAGAGGAGAAGGAAATTTATGACCTGATAGAAGCCGATGCACCAATTTCGGCGGAAACCTTGTGCCGTAAGCTGCATAAGGATATACAGGATGTACAATATATCTTATCCCTTTTGGAACTGTCCGGGTATATCGTAAAGATTCCTCAGGCAGGTTATATTAGGGCTAATTGAAAAATAGAGGTGAAATGAATGGCAACTGCAGCAGCAGAAAAGAAAAAAACAACTGCCAAAAAAACAACAAAGAAAACAACTGCCAAGAAAACAGGAAAAAAATATCTGGTGATCGTAGAATCTCCTGCAAAGGCGGCTACCATCGGTAAATTTCTGGGCAGCAATTATAAAATTGAGGCTTCCATGGGGCATATCCGTGATCTGCCCAAAAGCCAGCTGGGGATTGACTTTGAGAATGACTTTGAACCCAAATATATTACCATCCGCGGGAAGGGGGAGCTTTTGAGCAAGCTGCGCAAAGATGCGAAGGCTGCCGATAAAGTATATCTCGCAACTGACCCGGACCGTGAAGGGGAAGCCATCAGCTGGCATCTGCTTCACGCACTCAATCTGGAAGAAGACAAAAATATCAGCCGCATCACATTCAATGAGATCACAAAAACAGCTGTGAAAAAATCCATTACGGAAGCCAGAGACATTGATATGGATCTGGTAGATGCACAGCAGGCGCGCCGTGTGCTGGATAGAGTGGTAGGCTATACCATCAGTGACCTGCTCTGGAAAAAGGTAAAAAAAGGTCTAAGCGGCGGCCGCGTACAGTCCGTTGCCCTGCGTCTGGTCTGCGACAGGGAAGAAGAAATCAGAGATTTCATCCCGGAAGAATACTGGTCTCTGGGTGCAAAGCTGACAGATGAAGCAGGTAAAGGCTTTGAAGCAAAATTCTATGGCAAGGGCGACGAAAAAATGGAGCTTGCCAATGAAGCAGAGACAAATGCTGTGCTGAAAGGTCTGGAAAATAAATCATTCGAAGTAACGGAAGTAAAAACAGGCTCCCGCCAGAAAAAGCCCGTTGCGCCTTTTACCACCAGTACCATGCAGCAGGAAGCCAGCAAACACTTGAACATGGCCACACAGAAAACCATGATGATCGCCCAGCAGCTGTACGAAGGCGTGAACGTCAAAGGGGAAGGCACAGTGGGTCTGGTTTCCTATATCCGTACAGACTCCTTCCGTATTTCCGATGAAGCCTATGCAGCAGCGGTGGATTATATCAAAGGAGCCTATGGCGAAGCATTTGTAAACCCTGAAAGAGTTGTATACAAATCTAAGGGCAAAACACAGGATGCTCACGAAGCTATCCGCCCTACAGATGTAAACAGAACCCCTGACAGCATCAAGGATTCCCTGTCTAAGGATCAGTATCGTCTGTATAAACTGATCTGGGAACGTTTTGTTGCCAGCCAGATGAGCCCTGCCCTGTATGATACCCTGTCTGTGAAATTGACTGCAGGGGACTATAGCTTCCGTGCTTCCGGTTCCAGACTGCGCTTTGCCGGTTTTCTGGAGGTATACAGCAAAGGGGAGGAAGAAGACGAAAAGGTCATCCCCAAGCTTTCCGAAGGGGATAAACTGCAGGCAAAGGAACTGCTTCCCGAACAGCACTTTACACAGCCTCCTGCAAGATATACCGATGCATCCCTCATCAAAACGCTGGAAGAGATCGGCGTAGGCAGACCTTCTACCTATGCACCTACACTGACAACGATTCAGGCACGTCACTATGTGACAAAGGAAGCAAAGAATCTGTTCCCTACAGAACTGGGTGAAATGGTCAATGAGATCATGAAGGGGTATTTCCCTGATATCGTGGACATTGATTTCACAGCCCATATGGAAGACCGTCTGGATGATGTGGAAATGGGTAAGGAAGAATGGAAGCAGATCCTTCGTGATTTTTATCCCGGCTTTAAGGAAAGTGTGGATGATGCAGCTGAAAAGCTGGAAAAAATCGAGATCAAGGATGAAGAAAGCGATGTGATCTGCGAAAAATGCGGCAGAAATATGGTCATCAAATACGGTAGATACGGCAAGTTCCTAGCTTGCCCCGGTTTTCCTGAATGTCAGAATGCAAAGCCTTATTTTGAAGAAGCCGGTGTAAACTGCCCTGAATGCGGCGGCAAAGTTCTCATCAAGAAAACAAAGAAAGGCCGTGTCTATTACGGCTGTGAACATAATCCCGATGAATGCTCCTTTATGAGTTGGAACAAACCGACAGGAGAAAAATGCCCGAATTGCGGCAGTCCTCTGGAGGAAAAGGGAAGAAAGAACCCCAAAATCGTATGTTCCAATGAAAAATGCGGCTTTGTGATGGATAAACCGGCAGACGAAACGGAAGAATAAAATTGATGCAAAAAAACAACTGTATTTTCTCAAAAATTTTTCAAAAAATGAGAAAAAACGGTTGTTTTTTGTATTTCGTTGTGCTATAATCCCATAGGTAACTTTTAGTACACACGTATCCGTAAAGAGAGGATTGGTGCTGACAGGGTCAGTTATCCTACTGAAAGGATGCGGAGGATTAACCAATAGGAGGTTCATAAAATGAGCGTAATTTCTATGAAACAGTTGTTAGAAGCTGGTGTACACTTTGGTCACCAGACAAGAAGATGGAACCCTAAAATGGCTGAATACATCTTCGCTGAAAGAAACGGTATCTACATCATCGACCTGCAGAAAACAGTGAAAAAAGTAGACGAAGCTTATGCTGCAATCTGCAACTGCATCGCTGAAGGCGGTGAAATCCTGTTCGTAGGTACAAAGAAACAGGCACAGGAATGCATCAGAGAAGAAGCTGAAAGATGTGGTATGTACTACGTGAACCAGAGATGGCTGGGTGGTATGCTGACAAACTTCACAACAATCAAAACAAGAATTGCAAGACTGAAAAACCTGGAAAAAATGCAGGAAGACGGTACATTCGATGTACTGCCCAAAAAAGAAGTTGCAAAACTGATGCACGAAATGGAAAAACTGCAGAAAAACGTTGGCGGTATCAAGGAAATGAAAAAAGTTCCCGATATGATGTTCATCGTTGACACAAGAAAAGAAAGAATCGCTGTTCAGGAAGCTCACACACTGGGTATCCCTACAGTAGCTATCGTAGATACAAACTGCGATCCCGATGAAATCGATTATGTAATCCCCGGTAACGATGACGCGATCCGTGCGGTAAAACTGATCGCTTCCAAAGTAGCTGACGCTGTTCTGGAATCCAAACAGGGCGAACAGGAAACAGCTGAAACAGTAGAAGCTGAATAATTCTAACCAAGGCATTTGCCCGAGCTTCAGCCTATAACGGGCTGAAGCTCTTTTTCATACTACTAATGGACAAGAATATTAGGAGGTAACAAACATGGCTATTACAGCAGCAATGGTAAAAGAACTGAGAGAAATGACAGGCGCAGGCATGATGGACTGTAAAAAAGCTCTGACAGAAGCAGACGGCAATATGGAAAAAGCTGTTGAAATTCTGAGAGAAAAAGGTCTGGCAGCTTCCGCAAAAAAAGCAGGCAGAATCGCTTCCGAAGGTATGGTTGAAATCTTCCTGTCCGAAGACAACAAAGTAGGTGCTATCGTAGAAGTTAACTCCGAAACAGACTTCGTTGCAAAGAACCAGGTATTCAGAGATTATGTTGCAGCAGTTGCAAAACAGGCTTCTGAAACAACAGCAGCTGATATGGATGCATTCTTCGAAGAAAAATGGACTCTGGATCCTCAGTACACAGTAAAAGAAGCTCTGTCTCAGCAGGTGGCTGTAATCGGTGAAAACCTGAACATCAGACGTTTTGAAAAATATGAAAAAGCACAGGCTGGCAAACTGGTTTCCTACATCCACGGCGGCGGCAGAATCGGTGTTATGATCGAACTGGCTTGCGAAAATGAAGCAGAAGAACTGGTTGAACTGGGTAAAAACATTGCAATGCAGATTGCAGCTCTGAACCCTAAATTTATCACAGAAGCAGACGTTCCCGCTGAATTCATCGCAAAAGAAACAGAAATCCTGACAATCCAGGCGAAAAACGATCCTAAAAATGCGAAAAAACCTGACAACATCATTGCAAAAATGATCGAAGGCAGACTGAAAAAAGAACTGAAAGAATTCTGTCTGGTTGAACAGCCCTACGTTAAAGATACAGATATGACTGTAAAACAGTACATCGATTCTGTAGCGAAAGTAGTTGGCGCACCTATCGAAATTTCCAGAATCGTTCGTTTCGAAACAGGCGAAGGTATGGAAAAGAAAGAAGAAAACTTTGCTGAAGAAGTTGCAAAAGCAATGAACTAATCAGCCATTGATTTCTGATTATCATTAAAAATGAAAAGGAAACGTTTTTGTAGTAAATCTACTACATAGCGTTTCCTTTTTTACAGGATAAAATT
>CALFPN010000001.1 GCA_937919015.1 uncultured Clostridia bacterium | reverse complement strand
CAGAATTTGCTGTGAAAATGCGAATGCTTTTTATGGTTGCGAATACCAGTGAAGGTGATTTTGCTACATATCCCTGGTATAAATGCTGGAATACTGGTATGACAGAACAGGAAGTGTATGAAATTTCCAAGGACATATATCTGAAATATAAAGACGTTGAAACATATGAAGAGACTTGGGCAACATCGTCGGAAATCAAGTCAAAGGTTGGTCAGGTTGTAGCCAATTGGATAGTTGGAATCTCTGTAACACCGAATATTCTGGAATTGATGAAAGCGCTGCATGAAAATGGTATTGATGTATGGATATGTTCTGCATCAGGTACTGATCAGATTCGTGCTGCAGTTGACATATGGGAGCTTCATGATTATGTAACAGGTATTTTGGCTTATACACTTGCAGTTGACGGCGAAGGCAAAATCGTGAACAAATATGATTATGAAACAGGCACGGCGTGGTATACGGATGGTGATGGCTGGACAAAAGGTCAGGTGCCTATGTATGCACAGACCAATGGACCCGGTAAAGCGACAGCGATTACGAATGCACTGGTCACACAATATGGCTGTGGTCCTCTTGCAGGCTTTATGAATGCTTCTGGTGACTATGAGTTCTGCACAGTGTTTCGGTCTCTGAAATTAGTTGTGATTTTCAATGTAAATAAAAGTATCAATAATTCTGGTATCCTGAATTGTATCGCATTGTATCAGAGAGATAGTTTAAAATATGATCTGAAAAAGGCAAATCAGGCAGGGGATACATATTATGTGCTGCAAGGCAGAGATGAAAATGGTCTGAGATCTCTGAGGAACAGTGATGCATCGATTTCTCTGGTTTCTGTTACAGAAAAGCTTCATGCAGATGCTGACTGTGAGCGAATGCTGGAGTATATGATGAATCATAAACGATCAATAAAAGAATATATTGATATGTTCACGATTAAGACAGCAGAAGATGCAGAAAACAATGTTCTGGGTTTGCCTTATGGCTTCAGAACGGTTTATGCAGGCTATCATTCCTTTGATTTTTAAGGGGAATAAATTGCGAAAACAATATAAATGCAAAGATGTGAACAAGATTTTGCAATGATTTGATATAACTTGTAAAAGAAAAATGTAATTGATGTAATAAAGGCAGGAGAGGAATGCTCATGAAATATTTGATTGGTGTAGATTTTGGCGGCGGTTCTTCCAAGGCAACATTGCTGAGAGAAGACGGCTTTATTGTAGCAACAGCGACAAAAGAATACCCTACATTTTATCCCAATAACGGCTGGGCGGAACAGAAACCGGAGGATTCCTATCAGGCTTTTGTGGCGAATGTAAGGGCTGTCATGCAGAAAGGCATGGTAGCTCCTGAAGATGTTGTTGCAATCTGTCTGGATGCGGCGACACATACAGCAGTCCTATTGGATGAGGAAGATCAGGTCATTCGCGATTCTATTTACTGGACGGATTCCCGCAGCCAGAAAGAGGTCGCCTTCTTAAAAGAGCATTACGAAGATAAAATTTACGCTTTCTCCCATAACATCCCTAACGAAATGTGGACCCTTCCTCATCTGATGTGGCTGAAAGAACACGAAAAGGAAAATTTCGATAAGATTCACAAGATCATGTTTGTGAAAGATTATGTTCGTTATCGCCTGACAGGCGATTTTGTAACAGATAATGTAGAGGCTATGGGCTCTATGTTTATGGATGTGCCTAATAACTGCTGGAGTGATGAACTCTGTGGTGTGGCAGGGATCAGAAAAGATATGCTACCTGAAATCGTGGCTCCTCAGACAATTCTGAGTCCTATCTGTGAGCAGGCCTGCAAGGAAACAGGACTCTCTCCCCATACAAAAGTGATTGCAGGCTCTACAGATACAGTAATGGAGGTTTATGCCAATGGTGCGATCCATCAGGGGCAGATGACAATCAAACTGGCAACAGCAGGCCGTATCTGTCCAATCACAGACCATGCACTGAATAATAAGCGATTGGTAAATTATCAGCATATCATCCCTGGTTTATGGTATCCCGGTACAGGTACAAAATCCTGTGCGGCATCCTATCGCTGGTATCGTGATATTCTGGGGAAAGGTGAAATGATGGAAAGCGAAGCGCAGGGCATCGATGCTTACGAATGGATGAACAGAGAGGCGGAAAAAATTGCCCCTCTCAGCGACAACCTGTATTTCCATCCCTATCTGCAGGGGGAACTGACTCCCTACTTTGATGCCAGCCTCCGCGGCAGTTTCACAGGTATCCGTGCCTACCATACAAAGGGTCACTTCACAAGAGCCCTGCTGGAAGGTGTGGCTTATTCCCTGAAGGACTGCTATCAGGTCATTCAGGCGGAAAATCTGGATATCCATCAGGCCATTGTCATTGGCGGCGGAGCAAAAGGTACTCTGTGGAGACAGATCGTCAGTGATGTGCTTGGTATTGAAATGATGAAAACGAAAAATAATGATTCTTCTTTGGGCTCTGCCATGCTGGCAGGGGTGGCAACAGGCGTATTTGGTTCTTTTGAAGAAAGTGTGGCAAAATGCGTGGAAACAGAAGCCTACATCAAGCCTGATATGGAAAATCATAAGAAATATGAAAAAGGTTTCCAGAGATATAAAAAGATCCATGATGCTCTGGCAGACATTTATAAGGAAATGGAGGAAGACGTATGATGCGAATGGCGGTCTGCATGAAACAGGTTCCGGGAGACATTGGGAAAAGTCTGTCTGCCGATGGCCGAATCCGCCGCGATGCATCCTCTTCCATGATGAATCCAGCAGATGTATTTTCTCTGGAAACAGCATTGATGCTGAAAGATCAGCATACTGGACAAATTGATATTTTCACGATGGGAACAGAAGCAGCCAGAACCATTCTGAAGGAAGGCGCTGCCCTGGGCGCTGATGGGCTGTTTCTGATTTCCGATCGAGACTTTGCCGGAGCGGATACATACGCTACGGCTTTTGTTCTTGCTGCGGCTCTGAAAAAAACGGCAGCTTATGACCTGATTTTTTGTGGAAGAAGAACGCTGGACGGGGAAACTGGACAGGTTCCTATTCAAATGGCAGAAATGCTGGGTATTCCTGTTGTGACAAATGTTGTCAGCTTGGAGAGAAAAGAAAATACAATCATCTGCGGAAGGCTTCTGGAAGATGGCGAAGAAGTG